>CAYJHE010000001.1:0-54958 GCA_964369675.1 uncultured Desulfovibrionaceae bacterium
TATTCATCAATTCAATATACGACAGAATAAGCATGCAAGACCAGCTTATAAATCAACAACTCCCACTTTTCTCAAAAGAAATTGCCCTTGAAGGCGAAGATAAGGTAATGGCAGTTATAGAAGCAAATGCGCAAGTAACTGAAAATGCAAACAATATGCGTTCTGCAATGAAGGAATTACATAATCAAACAATAGGCATCAGTAATATTGTTGATACCATTTCAGATATTGCAGATCAAACAAACCTTCTTGCTTTGAATGCCGCTATTGAAGCAGCAAGAGCAGGCGAGAGCAGAAGAGGCTTTGCTGTTGTTGCGGACGAAGTGCGCAAACTTGCAGAAAAAACAATGCTTGCAACAAAAGATGTAGGCGTAGCTATCACGCAAGTGCAAAGTGCTTCGTCAAACAATGAAACAAATATGGAGAAAACCTATTCTTCTGTGAATAAAGCAACAGAACTTGCAAATGAGGCAGGAGAAGCACTTAAGTCTATTGTTTCCTTAACAAAAGAAAATGCAGTGCAAGTTCGCAGTATTGCAGAATCTGTTTCTGGCTTATCAGGAGATAGCACAAACATCTCAGAATCAATCAAATCAGCCGCACAAATCACTGAACAAACTGCTGATGGAATAAAAAGCTCTTCACAAATCTCAGAAAACTTGATTAATCAGGCTAAAAAGCTTGATGATGTAATAATAAGCTTACAAAAAACTTCTGACTTACAATAGGTGAATTATACATATTTTTCTGAATCCTTGAACTTGTGAATAACAGGCTCAAGGATTTTTTATAATTAGAGCACTTTTCACTAAAATCGAGACTAAAAAAGTCCATATTTGCCCCTAAGTTTTATTTGATTTTTTTAGAATAGTTATATAGGCTTGTTATACTCCTACCCTAAAAATAATCCAAAGTCTGGCTTAGTGAAAAATCTGAAATTTTTTATTGTCTCAATTTTATTAAAAAACACTCTAAAATTTATTGAACTTTAAAGCATTATGCATTAATCTAGTTTAATCATAGATAAACTTTATTTTATAAATCTAACATTACTTATTTCAGGAGGAAATTGGCAAGAAATTAATTTGTTTTTCTAAAAATAAGGCAATGCCACATAAACCAATTAACTAGTTGAGGATTTTATGGAACTTATAAACAGAGTAGAGAAAGTGCGCAAAGCTCAAGAAAAATTTGCAAGCTTTACACAGGAACAAGTTGATTTTATTTTCAAAGAGGCAGCTTTAGCGGCAAGTAATGCACGAATTAAGCTTGCAAAATTAGCACACGAAGAAACTGGTATGGGAATTGTTGAAGATAAGGTGATTAAAAATCACTTTGCTTCTGAATATATTTATAATTCCTATAAAGATGAAAAAACCTGCGGTGTTATTGAAGTTGATGAAGTTTTTGGCATACAAAAAATCGCAGAACCTATTGGTGTTATTGCCGCAGTTATTCCCACCACAAATCCAACATCAACAGCCATTTTTAAAGCTCTTATAGCATTAAAAACAAGAAATGGCATTATTTTTTCTCCGCACCCAAAAGCAAAAAAATGCACAATTGAGGCTGCAAAAATTATTTTAGAAGCTGCCATAGAAGCTGGTGCACCAAAAGATATTATTTCATGGATAGATGAACCATCAAGTGCAGCTTCTGCCGAGCTTATGAGTGAAGCAGACCTTATTTTAGCAACAGGCGGCCCTGGTATGGTGAAAGCAGCTTATTCATCAGGAACACCTGCAATAGGTGTAGGAGCTGGTAATACGCCTGCAATTATTGACGATTCTGCTGATGTAAAAATGGCAGTAAGCTCTATTTTATTATCAAAGACTTTTGACAATGGAGTTATTTGTGCCTCTGAACAGTCTATAATTGCCCTTCCCTCTGTATATAATGAAGTATGTGCTGGTTTTATAGCACGAAATGCCTATATTCTAAAGGGCGAAGAACTTGAAAAAGTGCGTCAGATTATATTAAAAAATGCTTCTATTAATCCTGCAATTGTAGGGCAAAGTGCGTACAATATTGCAAAAATGGCAGGAGTTGATGTTCCTCCTCTTACACCTGTTCTTCTTGGTGAAGTTGAATCTGTAGAACCTGAAGAACCTTTTTCTCATGAAAAGCTTTCCCCTCTTTTAGCTTTGTATAAAGCAAAAGACTTTAAAGATGCCCTAAAAAAAGCTGAAAGATTGATTGAACATGGCGGTATGGGGCACACTTCTGTTCTTTATGCTGATGAAAATTTAGCAAAAGAGCATATAAATACCTTTGCTTCACGCATGAAAACAGGACGTATACTCATTAATATGCCTTCCTCGCAAGGAGCTATAGGTGATATCTTCAATTTCAAACTTCTCCCCTCTCTCACACTTGGTTGCGGCTCGTGGGGCGGAAACGCGGTTTCTGAAAATGTTGGCGTAAAGCAGTTGATTAATGTAAAAACTGTAGCTCTAAGGAGAGAAAACATGCTTTGGTTCAGAGTTCCTGAAAAAGTATACTTTAAGGCAGGTTCCTTGCCAATTGCCCTTGAAGAATTAAGGGAAAACAAGAAAATCTTCCTTGTTACTGATGAAACTTTAGCAAATTTACGCTTTACAAGTCATGTTACCGATGTTTTGGAAAGAATGCATCTTGACTTTAGAATTTATGCTGATGTTCAAGCTGATCCTACGCTTTCAAGTGTTCGAAAAGGCGCAGAAGCTATGCGCGAGTATGGGCCTGATATTATTATTGCTCTAGGTGGTGGTTCAGCCATGGATGCAGCAAAAATTATGTGGGTATTATATGAACATCCAAATGCAGATTTTAAAGATTTGGCTATAACATTCATGGATATACGCAAAAGAATTGTCTCATTTCCAAAACTTGGAAAAAAAGCAAAGTTTTGGGCTATTGCCACAACAGCAGGAACTGGTTCTGAGGTGACCCCTTTTGCTGTCATTACAGATGATGCAACTGGTATTAAATATCCATTGGCAGATTATGAACTTACACCTAATGTGGCTATTGTTGATACACAGCTTATGCTTACAATGCCAAGAAGCCTTGCTGTTGCCTCAGGAATTGACGCTATTACCCATTCAGTAGAGGCATTAGCTTCTATTATGGCATCAGAATTTACCAATGGTATGGCTTTAGAATCATTAAGTCTTTGCTTTAGGTTCTTACCTCAATCCTTAGAAGAAGGCCCTGAAGCCTTTGAAGCAAAAGAAAAAATGGCACATGCTTCTTGCATGGCAGGCATGGCCTTTGCAAACGCTTTTCTAGGAATATGTCATTCAATGGCGCATAAATTAGGGGCTTTTTTCCACATTCCTCACGGCATAGCAAATGCCCTATTACTTGATGAAGTTATTCGCTTTAATGCAAGTGACAGACCTGTGAAAATGGCTGGTTTTTCTCAATATAAATACCCTGATGCAAAGAAAAGATATGCACGTTTAGCAGACCATCTTAATCTTTGTAAAGGTGACGAAACAAATGATGAAAAAGCAAAACTATTTCGTAAGGCTTTCCGCGAATTGAGAGCTGAAATAGGAATTAAACCAACAATAGCAGATTATAATGTCAATGAAGCTGAATTTTTAGCAAAGCTTGACACAATGGTTGAAGAAGCATTTAATGATCAATGCACTGGTGCTAACCCACGTTACCCATTGTTTGAAGACATTAAAACCATGTATCTTCGTGCCTATTATGGGCCTGAAAAATATATTAAGATGCAAGAATTGGAAGCTAAGAAAAAGAAATGATAATATACTAGAATGTGTTCCCAAAAGGCGTATTACTTTTTCTAAAGGATGTGAACCTTTTCAAATTAAAAGTGTAAGCTCTTTAGGAAAAATCAAAAGAAGATGATGATAAGGCTAGCTCTTTTATCAAAACTTTATTTGTTTTTGATGATTGAGCTAGCCTTTATTAAATTTTTCTTTATAGCTTACACAATTGTCATGCGACCTTCTTCTAGTCTCACTCATCGCTTATCTGCATATTTTCGTTTTTCTATAGATACAAGAATCTCCCGTACTTGGCTTATAGCACAGGAGATTCAAAAATTCAATTTACAGACTTTATGTCACAAACTCAGTCTACTTAATAAAAAATATTCCTTGGATTAATCTTTTTTTATGTCTATTTTGAATAAGTATTCTCGCGCTGCGGAACGATATTTGAATAAATCTTGCTGTTCTGGTTCAGAAAGTTTTTTGTCTAACTGCATAGCAAGCAATTCTTCTCCTTTACATACAGAAATTTTAATCTCTAATTGTTTATCAGAAGCTGCATCTGCTATAAATTTTGCAGCATCACCCATTTCTTCTTTTGTTATGTAACGATAGCAATCACCCTCATAAAGAGGAATGATTTGAAGCTTTATTTCAGAATGGGAAAACTTTTTTGCAATTTCAATAGTTTTTGCAACACTTTCTGCTTCTAAAGGATTATTTTCAATTCCCATAGATTTGTTTAAAATATCATAAGTTTCAGGTTTGCCATAGAAATTTACTTCAAGTTTTTTAACAATTCCTTTATCAATAAGTTTTTGCACAAGTTCTGGCTTTCTGCCATCACTACGCAAACATACAGATAGTCCACCCTTTGCAAGAGTTTCTGTTAAGATAAGAAAATTATCCTCTTCTTCTTTTGGGCAAAGTGAGGGATAAAGCCCTGAAACCCACCCATGTAAGAGATCTGATTGCTTTACAGATAACGAAAGTGCGCCCTTAGACAATAAATATGCAATAATTTCCCCTGAACCTTGCTTGATGACTTCACCATCTGTATATATAGGAAATTCGACCCCCTCAGGGTTTCTATAGATTGACGGACGATTTGCTCTATAGAAGGCATTAAATTCTTCTTTATCAAGTTGAAAATCTATTTCTTTCACAGCCTGATTATTTTCTTTCAAAAAGCCTTTTACAATTTTACAACGCATACAATTTGGTGCAGTGTATAGATAATGTTGTGTTTCCATTTTTTCTCCAATGAAGACCATATTGTACACTCACATAGATGCGAGTGTACAATTTTTGTTTTTAAATTAGTCTATATCAGAAGCAACACACATAGTAGATAATCCAAAATATCCAGTTGTGCCTTCAACAGTAGTGACTTGCCTTACACCACAAGGAGCAGCTCCAGGAAGTCTAAAGTTCATCTTGTCAATTGGTTCAATTTTAATTTCTTCTGTATGTTCTACTTGTGGAACCCATTCATAAGGAACACGATATGCACGATAAACCATATTCATATTCATTCTTTCGTTTACATAAGGGCAAATAAATTCCCACACAAGTTCATGTTCTGCAGTCACTTCAAAAACTCTTCCATTAGAGCCTTCAATAATCATAGTATTACCGTTTGGTAATCTTTGCATGCCGCTTATGAAGCCACTATAGAAGCGCTGTGCATCAAGAGGAATAGTATGACCAGCTTCTTTTGGTGTGTATTGCCATAGAATTTGATAGTTTGTTGGATCTATTTCAAGAACACGAGAATAATCTCTCAAAGCTGCGTATCTACCCGTTGGAGAACCTGGATTTGGAACATCATAACCAGCCCAGCCACCATTATCAAATATAAGAATGTTTCCTGCACCAGGTAAGCCTTTTGGTATCATATGTACATGATGCTGCCCGATAATCCAGCCTAAGTGCTGAAGTTCCGGAGTATTGTAATCAGGACCAAGTTTCCAGACTATCTTTCCAGTTTTTTTACAGATAATGCCTGAAAAATTTATCATGCGGCAGTCGAAAATAATATTATCAGGGTGAAATCTTTCATCGCCTGCATCGTACCATTTATTTGGACCAAGAGCAGACATCGAGTTTACATGTGCCCAGTCAAAAGCAGGAAGCATTTCTCCTTCTAAACTTTTGTGATTTACGCTTGCAAATATGGTGTTTTTAGAAGCTTGGCTAAAGCCTATTTCATCAAAGTGTTCATTTAAGCTCCATTCCCAAATTATATCACCTTCCCATGTTACTTCTATAATAACGTCATCAAGAAGCTCTTTAGGTGAGATTTCTTCATTATATACATTTTTATGTGCAAGTATAAGAGTGTTTCCCTTATCAACCATAGGCTCCATATTAGGGACATAATAGCCAACTGGATTTCCTTCACGTTGATAATCATGGTGTTGACGTGCCATCCACTGCGCTTCTTCACCTGGATCTTCTATATACTCAAGTTTGTTATATTTCCAAACAACATTTCCGTCCCAGTCGAGTTGTACCAAATCTGTCTGATCTTGATGCCCATATTTTGGATTTCTTTCGCCCAAGTTTCCAATGATATAACCACCAGGCAGAATTTTGTTTGGAAAGCCATGTAAATCTTTCCAAAGCTTATGTTCTGTACCGTTCATGTCTATGAGCATAGCACCCATCTTTGGTGCTTGGTATATTGTTAATCCATTCCAGCATTTTTCTGGCTTGTAAATGGTAACACCTGTTGGATAAATAGTTACTGCCATTTTTTTCTCCTTTAGATTGTAATAATGTTAAAAATTGCTTTATATTAATTAAAACTATGATTATTATAATTTAAAACATAGTTAATAAGCACTATTGGCATGTTAATGTTCAAGTATTTGCAGTAATTTTTACTGCAAATACTTATACAAACTGTACAAAGATAGGCACCATGATAAGAGCTGGTAGTAGGTTTGCTAAACGAATTTGAACTATTTCTAATAAATTCAATGCTATTCCTATTACTAATGCTCCGCCTACAGCCGTTAATTCATTGAGCATAATATCATTCATATAAGGTTGTAATAGTTCAGCAAAAACAACAAAAAAACCTTGATAGAAGAAAACAATAATTCCTGAAAAGACAACGCCAAGACCATAAACTGACGCTATTGCCAATGCAGAAAAGACATCAAGAATTGATTTAGATAAAGCAATAGAATAATCTCCTCGTAAACCTTCATCAAAAGCAGCAAGAATACCCATTGCACCTATGCAAAAAAGTAAAGAAGCATTAACAAAGCCTTCTGTAAAATGTGGGTTTTTAGATTTTATTTTATTTTTTATAAAATCGCCAAAAGCATTTATTTTGTCATCAATTTTTAAAATTTCTCCAATTATGCCGCCAACAACTAATGAAAAAATAAGTAAAATAGGCTGGTTTGTTTTTAGAGCCATTTGCAAGGCAATAACCAATGTTGAAAGTGCAAGACATTGGAAAACCGTTTTTCTTAAATTATCAGATAAGCGTGAACCTATCATCATTCCTGCTGCTGCACCTACAAAAATTGCAATAGCGTTAATACTTGGCCCTATAGGGAACATATAAGCCTCCAAATTTTCAAAATTTTAACTCTAATTTTACCAGACACTAAGCTTCAATAAGCTACAACAAAACTTCTTCTTTTTTCTTTGAAGGTTTAAGTCTAAAGTATAGTAATAAAATACAAACTATAGCAATGCCAATAGTAATTGGTCTTTCAAGAAAGAAGCCAAGCTCACCATGAGAAACAATTAGCGCCTCTCTTAATCGTATTTCTACAATAGGTCCAAGCACAATGCCCATAACTAAATTTATTATAGGCCAGCCAGCTTTCAAAGAATAATAGCCTATAACTCCAAATACTAAGGCAACAATTATTTCAAACATGCTTGAATTCATGCTGTAAATTCCAACAAGAGAAAGAATAGACACAACTATTGCTAAAATCCTATTAGGTACCTTTACAATTTGCGCAAAGGGTCTTAGGCAGAAAATAAGTAATATTATACTTATCACATTAATTAAGAATAAAGAAATATATAAAGTATTTATAAGAACAGGCTCTTTAATTAGAAGTAAAGGTCCAGGGAATATGCCATTTACAGTAAAAACTGTTAATAAAAGCGCACTTGTGCCGTCTCCTGGAATTCCAAGGGTTAGCAAAGGTACCATTGTTCCAGCAGGAACTGCATTATTAGCCGCTTCAGAACCGATACAGCCCTCAATTTGACCTGTTCCAAATTTTTCAGGCTCTTTTGAAATTTTTCTTGCTGTTTCATAGCCTAAAAATGAAGCAAGAATTGCTCCGGTTCCTGGCAATAAACCTATAAATGTGCCTAAGACTCCAGAGCAAAGCATTGTTTTCCAATACTTAAACATTTGAATAATCATACTTAAATCAAGTGAACTGCGTGATAGTTTTATATCATCTGTTGTAAGAATTTGTTTATCTACTAAAAGAAGTGCTTGTCCAATGCCAAATAAACCAAGGCATACTGCGCCAATGGGTAAACCGTTGAACAAGTCGAGGTTACCAAATGTATATCTTAGGGTATATGTTGCCTGATCAACTCCTATAGTTGATATCCATAAGCCAAAGCCCATAAGTATGATACTGTTGGTGATTTTTCTCTTATCTGAAAGTACAACGAGCAAGATTCCAAATATTGTAGCGAAAAAATATTCTGATGGCCCAAATTCTAAAGCAAAGTATGCTAAAGCTGGGGCTAAAAATAGTAATAAAACAACACTGATGATACCACCACCAAAAGAACCCATAATAACACCAGATAATGCTTTTTGCGATTCACCTTTTTGTGTGAGTGGAAAACCATCAAATGAAGTTACAAGAGAAGCGGGAACGCCTGGAGTGCGTATAAGAACAGCAGGAATACCACCACCAAAATAGCCGCCACAAAAAACCCCAAGCAAAAGTATTAATGCTGAAGAAGGTTCAAGAGCAAAGCTGATTGGAAGCAATATAACCATTCCAACCATAGGCCCTAAACCTGGTAGGATACCTACAATAATACCAACAAGCGTGCCTAGAAATAAAACTAACAGTGCTTCGGGCTGGAAGACCGCGTGCACGCCTAATAATAAATTGCCAACATCAAACATTTCATCACCTTATTTTATTCTAATTTATTTAGTAAAAGGTATACGCGAAACTTCGCATGCAAAGAATTAAACTTCTTGCTCAAATATCAAAAAATATTTCTTATTAACTTCTACTTACAATATAAATACTTATTTCTCAGACTAAAAAAATAGCTTGAAATTATGTATTTCCCCAAAGAGTAAAAATTATGGCCTCAGGAAAAAATATATCAAGTAGGTATCTGAATATAAACCACACTGCAAAAGTTATAATAAGTGAAATGGGGAGGGCATATTTCATGTAACCATAAATAGCAAGCGAAAATGTAAGCAATATAAAAACCGTGAGCTCAAAGCCAAGAAAGTAAAGACCTGGAATAAAAGCAATAAGTATTAAAAACAGAACAAAGCTTGAGCTTGGTACTGCAATAAAATCTATGACCTTATTTAATGAGAATGCATTATACCTAATAATACGATACATTGATGGCAGGCACGCTACAAGTGAAATAGATAAAGTTGTGAGGGGAAAAACTAATGGCCCAGAAATAAAATCTGCATTTCCCTTTAACTGCACAATCCAAGGTGTGAACAAGATAACCGCGCTAAAAAACAAACCGAAAATGCAGGCGGCTAAGTCGTGTTCTTTTATCATGTCTTGTTTTTTTGCTTTTCTCATATCTGATTATATTCCTTATATACTATCTATATCATGCTATGCCTTCTGCTTTAAACATAGCATGATATAGTAATTATTATCTATTTTCCAAGTTCTAATTCTTTCACTATTTCTGTATAGAGAAGAACTTCTTCGTTAAAGCGTTTGCTTGCTTCTTCAGTTGTGCTTCCTACAGGGATAACACCCATTTTTGTCATCATTTGAGTCAATTTTTCGCTTTTAAACACTTTCACAAAAGCAGCTCTGAACTTTTCAGCTACTTTAGGTGGTGTTCCTTTTGGTGCATATAAACCTGCCCATACTGCAAGTGAAGAACCAAAGCCTTGTTCACTTACTGTCGGCACATCAGGAAATGCTGTTGAGCGCTCAGGTAGGAGCATTGCAATAATTTTCACTTCCTTGTTTTCTACATAGTCTTTTAATGGTGCAGCTGGCCCAGACATCACATCGGCACTATTTTGCAGCAAGACCAAAGGTGATAAATCTTGAAATGTAATCGCTTTCCATTCAAAATTGCCTTCTTTAGCAATGTTTTCTGTCATAATATAACGCACGTCTCCAACACCGCCAATGCCAAGTCTGATTTGATTTGTTTGAGCATATTCAGCAAGTTCTTTTAAGTTTGAAAAAGGCGCGTCTGCCCTAGCTGTTACGGCTGTAGAATTGAAATAAAGAACACTTAAGGGCATGAGATCACTGGTTTTGTATGGAGCATTACCAAGTAAAACTTGAAGAATTGATGGGCCAATAGGACCAATACCAAATGTATAGCCATCAGGACGGGAACGAGCCATTTCGTTAAAGCCTATAACTCCTGCGCCACCGACTTTGTTGAATATCTTAACAGGCACTCCAAGCTCATCCTCTAATTCAGAAAGCATAGCTGTTACAATTGTTGTAGCAGTATCGCCTGATGGAGGCCAAGGAATGATAATTTGAATTGGCTTTCTTGGCCATTCAGCACGCGCAATCGTGCTCATTGAGCAGAAGATTACAGCAAAGCTGAGGAAAACAAGAAAAGATTTTTTTAAAACCTGTTTAGAAAATAATGCATGCATAAATAACTCCTAGCATATTATTTTTGTTAAACTTTTCAAGTATGGTGCGTCAAACGCGCCAAAGCTTCGGGATATTTTCATTTTACGCTTGTGTAATATTTCACTAGCAAGAAGCGTACCAAATTTCAGATTTTTAAAGCAGAATTTTTCCTTTTGCAATTTAGTATACATTGCTAGATAAAAGATTTTATTTTTGAATTTCTAAAGCTTAATGATTAAAAATAATTCTAGACAAAATAAATGAAATATCATAATTTATTTTTATGATATTTCATAAAAACGGGATTATTCATAATGCTTAAAACTTATTTTCAAGAAAACATATCTGAGCATCTTTCTCTTTACAAAGAAGATTTCCAGCTCCACTGGGAAGCAACCAGAACTTTTTGTGAGGGCTTAGATCCCACAAAGTCAATGGCAAGAATTTTAGCTTTTTTAAAAAAATATATGGATGCGCAGTATCTTATGATATCTTTTTTACAGGAAGAAAGCTATAATAGTATCTGCTTTGTAGTAGGAGAAGGCTTTAGCTACAAAGTAATGGAAACAAAAGTTTTTATCCCACATGAGCATAAAAGCAAAGTCTTTTCTATCCCCGGATTTTATGCTCAGCTTTCTGACAGCAATGAAAATATCCCGATGACCGAACAACTCCTTGAAGTTCTTCCTAAAAATAAATATTCATTTCTTACGTTTAGAATAATGCTAAACTCCTCTACTCTTGCAACATTCAATATTGCTCACAAAGCCCAACACATATTTTCTGAAAAAAATATAGCATTTCTTTTTGCAATTCGCCACCCCATACAACTTTTCTTTGAAAACCTTCTTGAGCACTACACTACAATACAAAAAAATAAAATCCTCACTAAAACAAATAAACTCCTTCAAAAAAGAGCAAGAGAAAAGTTTATTTCCCTCTCTTCGTTGCCTGGATTAAAAAATGTAGCTCAGCAAGTCTACCAAGTAGCACCGCTTGCTTGTCCTGTATTAATTCTAGGGGAAACAGGTGTAGGAAAAGAGCTTATTGCTGACGAGTTATATGATTTCTCACAAAGATCTATGGCTCCTTATATAAAAATGAATTGCGGCGCTATGCCTGAACAACTTGTAGACACAGAACTTTTTGGGCACGAAAAAGGAGCATTTAGTGGTGCGGTTTCAAAAAAAATAGGCAGGTTCGAAAGAGCTGATAAAGGTACTTTATTTCTTGATGAAATAGGCGAACTCCCCCTTAACATACAAGCAAGGCTTTTACGAGTATTGCAAAGCGGTGAATTTGATCCTGTAGGCGCAACAGCAACGCGATATGTTGATGTGCGCATTATTGCCGCAACGCATGCCGATCTTTTTTCAAGAGCAAAATCTGGTGCTTTTAGGGAAGATCTTTTTTATCGACTTAATGTTTTCCCTATAACAATCCCGCCACTGCGAGAAAGAAAAGAAGATATTCCTATACTTGTTGAGTATTTTCTTACAAGGCTTTCAGAAAAAATGTGCATTAAAAAACCAATTCTACCCGCACAGCAAATGGATAAAATCCTTTCCTACGCATGGCCAGGTAATGTGCGCCAACTACAAAATACTATTGAACAGTCTTTAATTATGCAGATGTCTGATCAAAAGGACTTCATTTCTATTCGCTTGCCAAATCAAGCTATAAAAAAACAGGAAAATACCCTTTGTCAAAATGTCGATAATTACTTTCTCACTCTTGATGAAGTAATTATACAGCATATTTCAGCTGCTCTTTTAGCAGCTAAAGGGCGCATTAACGGCAAAAATGGTGCTGCACAGCTTTTAGGAATGAACCCTTGCACTCTCAGAAGCAAAATGAAGAAACATAAAATACCCTTTGGAGTAAATGCTTCAAAATATGCAAACCCTGATAACGCAAGTTAGACACAATTCCACTCGCTATGTTTCCGGCATGTGACTGATTAGCAAATTTCCTTATCATCTAGCTATGGTTTGCTCTAAGTATTTTCTTTATTGGAAACACGAATGTTGAGCGGTTAAGATGAAGTGTATGGCTAAAGCAGGAAATTGTTTTTTATTTGCGAATAAAAAAGCACTTATTTCTAAGTGCTTATTTACTTTAAGATATATCATCTTCTTTTTTATATGAGGTCAAGATTTTATGACTATTGTCTTCACCGCAAGGGGAATATTGTTCTGCTATAGCAAAAGCCTCTTGCATTGTGGTGACAAGCTTTGTTTGTGTATGGTTCAAGAAATCTGCCTTAGTGATGGTTTCGCACACAGAATGATTTGAAGAGCAAAGAATGATGGAAACTTTTGCCTCTTTCATTCTTGCTAAAAATGTTTCAAGTGCGTGCGCACCGCTGGCATCAATCATATTTACCCTATTCATGTGTAAGATAACAGTATCGCCTTCTATGCCATCGATTCCTTTAAGGTGTTTTTCTAATTCGCTTACTGAACCAAAGAAAATAGGTCCTTCTATGCAGTAGACATGAAAGTTTTCACAGTCAAAAAGAGGGTGATCAGAGCGTACAGGAATCATTTCTCTTTCAAGTTCATGAAAAATTGAAATAGATTGCTTTCTCAAGAACAAGCTCAAGGATATAAGCACACCCACAAAGATAGCTTGCTCTAAATCTAAAATAAAGACAGAGGCAACAGTGATAAAAAATACAGCGCAATCATTTTTTGAGCTTCGTATAATAAATCTAATATCTTGAATATTTATCATATTCCAACAAATAAGCATAAGCAAAGCCGCTAAGGAAGCAATAGGAATATAGCGAACAAAAGGCCCAAGTACAAGAAGGGCAAGGAGTGTGAGAAAGCCTGAAATAACAGCTGCAAAACGAGTTTTGGCACCGCTAGTGAAGTTAACAGCCGAACGAGAAAAAGAACCACAACCAGGTATGGCACTACTAAGGCCAGCAACGATATTTCCTAATCCTTGACCTATTAATTCTTGGCTTGGATTAAAAAAATCTCCTCTTTTATTCGCCATTGTTTTACCAATTGCAATGGTTTCAACTGAGGCAAGCATGGCAAGCGCTAATGCTGGCATAAAAAGTGTGGGAATGGATTCTATCATTTGCATATCAGGAATATAGAGCGGTGGAAAGCCCTTAGGTATAGGCGGACTCATTGCTACACCATAGTTTTCAAGACTAAGCACTGTGCTTGCTAAACTCGCAATAATCAAAGAAAGAAGAGCGTAAGGTGCTTTAGGAACATACTTCTTTAAAGCAACAGCAACAGCAATAGTGAAAAGCCCTATTCCTACTGTGTAGATATTAAAAGTATGTATCTGCTTACCTATTTCCATAATAAGAGCAAAGGTATTTGAAGGACTTTCAAAATCAAGCCCAAAAAAGTTTTTAACCTGCCCAATGCCAATAAGGATAGAGGCACCTGTTGTGAAGGCCAGTATGACTGAATGTGAAATAAAGTTTGCTAAAGAGCCTAAGTGAGCAAAACCAATAAAGAGCTGTATTAGCCCCGTTAAAATGGCAAGCATAAATATAAAAGTCAGCCGCTGTTCTTCAGGCAGTGTGCTCACTGCAATGCCACCTATAAAAATTTGTAACATAGAGGCATAAAGTACCATAGAAAGGGCATTTGTTGGCCCAGCAGTTAAATACTTTGAAGAACCCCATAAAGCCGCAATAATTACAGGCAAAATAGAGGCATAGAGACCATAAACGGGGTCAACACCTGCTATCATTGCATAAGCCATAGACTGAGGGGAAGCCACAATAGCTACCGTGATACCAGCGATAAGGTCTGCCCTTCCTTTGCTTAAACTATATTCTTTTATTGTTTCAAGAAAAGGAAAGAGTGTATAAACGCCATTTGCGAGAACTTTCATAGCTTACCCTCTATGTTTCTGTTTTATTTAATTACAGCAATAGCCTCAATTTCTACTAAAACATTTTTTGGTAGGGTTTTCACTGCAACACATGAACGTGCAGGAAAATCCTTTGTAAAATATTTGCTATATACAGCATTGATATCTGCAAAATCTTTCATATCCGCAATAAAAACAGTAGTTTTTAAAACATCATCAAAGCTTGTATTTGCTTCTTCCAAAACAGCGCCTAAGTTTTTAAGGACTTGCTCAGCTTGTTCTGCTGCTGTGCTACCTACAACTTCACCTGTTGCTGGATCAAGAGGAATAGAGCCTGAAGTAAAAAGAATGTTTCCAAGTAAAACTGCTTGAGAATAAGGCCCTATAGCAGCAGGTGCTTTAGGAGAAGCGATAATTTGTTTTTCCATAGTTCTTCCTTTATATTTTTTTAAGTTTTTCTGGGTAAGTAGCACTTATTAAACCTCTTGCCTGCACAATAACAGGATCTATGCATGCTTTATCAAAGTAAGAAGGCTTTGTAAGTGCAAATGATAATTCTGAACAACCAAGTACAAATAGGTCTACTTCTTGTTCGTGTAAATCTTGCATAACAAGAGATAATTGTTCAAGAACTTTTGGAG
Source organism: uncultured Desulfovibrionaceae bacterium (assembly GCA_964369675.1). Lineage (GTDB taxonomy): Bacteria > Desulfobacterota > Desulfovibrionia > Desulfovibrionales > Desulfovibrionaceae > CAYJAZ01. The sequence continues at coordinate 15,049 of CAYJHE010000001.1, forward strand.
TCACTGGATCAGAAAAGGCTTTAATACCATACTCCTTATTGAAGACAGAGTCCATAAAAAGTTCTTGCGCCTCTTGTTTTGGATAAATACATTCAAAAGGTTCATTTTGCATGTAATTATCAAATAAACGAGTATTAATAGAACCAGTAGTTGCCATAATTCCAATTCTTAATGAATCTTTATCTTTAAGGAAATTTTTTAATTCTTTTTTTAATTCATCAACTATGTGGATAAATTTAATCTTTGCCTCTGCTTTTTTGAGCTCTTCTTGCATTAAATTCCAAATAGGTTCAGCATGGGCTGTATTACAAGGAACAGCTGCATGAGTGACTCCGGCTTTTTCAAGCCATAATGCGAGTTCAGCCATGCTTTTGCCAGGATTTATGGGCTGACTTTTTACCAAAAATTCTGGCCTACCAGGGATTTCGTGAGGTAAGGAAGCAAGTAAAACAGGCAGATGTTCTTGATCTCTACCTGCCTCTGTGTTTTGGAAAATTTTTTTAAGAAAATCTAAGCCAGCATAGGGCCCCATTCCGCCAAGTACTCCAAGTAAAGGATAATCAGCTTTAAACATAATACTCATCCTTCAAAAATAAAGCTAATGAAATAGGATTTTTTATTTTTCTTATTTCATTAGCCTATTTATTGATTATTTAGCTAGATTTTGCCATCTGCATAGAATTTTTCTTTATATGCATAAAGAGCTGGTGAACCACCAGTATGGAGGAAGACAACATTTGCGCCTTCTTTGAAATAACCTTGGCGAATAAGACCAATCAATCCAGCAAAAGCTTTACCTGAATAGACAGGGTCAAGGAGAATGCTTTCTGTTTGAGCAAGCAATTTTACAGCTTCAAACATTGTATCGTTTGGTATAGAGTAAGCAGGTAGGTAGTAATCGGCATTACACTTTACTGCTTCGCGTGGAATTTCGCCTGCACCAATGTATTCTGCTGTTGCACATGCTAATTTATAGATATGTTCTTCTTGCACATCAGCAGGACGACTTACAGTAACACCAAGAACAGGTATATTTGAATTTGTTGCATATGCACCAATAAGCATACCAGCGTGTGTGCCGCCTGAACCAGATGGAACAACAATATTATCTATATTTAAATGCATATTGAAAGCTTGTTGGAAAAGCTCTTGTGCACAAGCAACATAGCCGCATGAACCTATATGGTCTGAAGCTCCGCCAGGGATGATATAAGGTTTTTTGCCTTGAGCTTTCAATTCTTCCGCTGTTTTTTGCATTTCAGCTAACATATCAGAACCGCCAGCAACAGCACGAATGCTCTTAACTCCTAAAAGGCGGAATAAGAAATGGTTACCAGAAGCATCATAGTCGTAAGAATCCTTTACTCTTTGCTCCATAATAAGATGACAATCCATACCCTCTTTAACAGCCCAAGCAAGAGTAAGACGACAGTGATTTGATTGCACAGCACCGCAAGTGATAAGTGTGTCTGCGCCTTGTGCAAGCGCATCAGCTATAGCAAAGTCCAATTTACGAGTTTTATTTCCACCTGATGTGCCTGGTAAGAGGTCATCTCTTTTCATATATACATTTACTTTATTTCCTAGAGCTTTAGAAAAGTTTTCTAGTTTTTCTAATGGTGTTGGACATGCCACATAACCGCGGCGAGGAAATTGTGCTAAATTCATCTAAGTTCTCCTTTGATGTGTTAGAGGGTTTATATAAGAGTTTCTTGCGCGACTTCATTGATTATTTGCACTATAATATCAATATCTTCTGTATTGAAAGTAAGCGGTAATCTAATATCACACATAGTTGCTAAAACTTTTTTTGTATTAGGTAAATCAAGTTCTTCTAATTCATTATAATATCTCCAGCTTGTATAAGCCGAAGTAAAACCACGAGGAACAGCATCGCCAAACCATTTTATGGAAACTCCTCGAGCAGCAGTTTTTGCCAAGAAGTTCTTGAATTGATCATAGCTTGCATCTGGAATATTGAATTGAATGGAACTGCCAACATAATATTCCTCTTCAGGGCGATGAGGGCACTGAAAACCTTTAATTGCATTTATGCCTTTTTCTGCATGCCTGTATAATACATTCCACCTCTCGCATTGTGTATCAAGATCAGCAAGTTGAGGTAATAAGATAGCTGCACGCAGATTATCCATACGGCAAGAATAATTTGGTGTGAGATACTTTATTTCTTCAAAGGCAGGCATATCAGGTCTGAGTGTATGCCCTTCATAAAGCATGTAAGAGCCTGAATAGATTATAGCCTTTGCAATGAAATCAGGGTCATCTGTGACAAGAAGCCCACCTTCGCCAGAATTCATATGCTTATATGTTTGTGTGCTAAAACAAGCGAGATGCCCATAATTGCCACTTTTTATGCCTTTCCAGCTTGCTCCCATTGTGTGGGCGCAATCTTCAATCATTATAATGTTATACTTCTTGCAAATGGCACTTACTTTTTCCATGTCTACAAGATGCCCGCGCATGTGCGAAATCAAAAGAACTTTTGCTTTGCTTTCTTTTGCTTTTTTTTCTAAGTCTTCTAAATCTATTGTGTAATCATCTGTTATTTCCACAAGCACAATTTGCGCACCTGCATTTTGTATAGCACCTGGCACAGGGGCAAGGGTGAAGGCATTGCAAAGCACACTGTCACCCGCCTCTACTCCAACAGCTTTTAAAGCTAAGTACATAGCACTTCCACAAGAAGCAACAGAAAGACAATATTTTCTGTCCATATATTTTGCAAAAGCTTCTTCAAGTTGATTTGCGTAGGATTTTTCCCCAGCAATAGTATTATATCTATGAATTCTGCCTGTTTGCATAACATTGAGCGCAAGTTCCACTCCTTCTTGCGGAATTGGTTCTTGCAGGGTAAAATCTTTTTCAAAAGTCAACATAATATCCTCGTGAGCGCTGAATTATAATTTCAGAAACTTTATATCTTAATATTTTGGGTGTTTATACACATGGAAGTCAAATTCTACATCAGAGTGGAATTTTGTAAGTCTCCAATCACATGCTCTTGCGTGCCCTTCCATACCTTCAACCCTAGATAGGCGTGAAGCTGCACCACCAACAGTCACATTTGCTTCTTCATTTAACTGTTGATATGTATAAATTTTGAGGAATTTTTGTGCATTTAATCCGCCGCTATTGTAGCCAGCTTTCTTTGTAGGTAAAATATGGTTTGGACCTGCACACTTATCTCCATGAGGCACTGTTGAGCCTTCACCAATAAACATAGAACCATAAGAAGAACAATTTTCTTTCCACCATTCATTGTTTTTGGTCATGATTTGTATATGTTCTGATGCGTATTCATCAGAAACTCTGAGCATTTCTTCATCATTTTCAAATAAAAGAATTTCGCCATAATCCTTCCATGCTGTTGCAGGAACTTCTGGATTTGGCATATCAGCACAGAGTTTTGGCACAAGGGTAGCCACTTCCTCAGCAAGCTTTTTGCTTGTTGTAAAAAGCCAAACAGGTGAATTATAGCCATGTTCAGCTTGAGAAACTAAATCGATAGCAATAGTCATTGGATCAGCACTTTCATCTGCAATAATTCCAGATTCTGTTGGGCCTGCAAAAACGTCTATAGCGCATTTCCCGCTACCAGAAAGCACAGCCTTTGCTTCTGCAACAAAAGCATTACCAGGACCAACAATAATATTTGCTGGTTTATTTGTGAACAAACCATAAGCCATAGTTGCAATTGCTTGCACTCCGCCCATTTCAAGAATAATGTCTGCGCCAGCTAAATCCATTGCATAACATGTTGGAGCGTCTATGCTCTCGCCACGCGGTGGAGTTGCAGCAACAATAAATGGAACACCAGCTGCTTTTGCTGTTGCAACACTCATTAATGCAGAGCAAACATGCGCAAAACGTCCGCCAGGCACATAACAGCCAGCAACATCCATAGGTACGATTTTTTGCCCTAAAACAGCGCCTTCATCATCTACAACTTCAAAGTCAGTAATACTATCTCTTTGAAGTTTTGCAAATGATGCAATTCTTTTGTGTGCGTATTGTATGTCTTTTTTAATGTGTTCTGGAACAGAATCTATGAGCTGCTTTTTCTTCTCAGGAGTAAGAATGAATTCTTTATCCCAATTATCAAATTCTTTTGCGAGCTTCACAATTTCAGCTTCACCATTTTTTTCCACATTTTGAAGAATTTCTAAAACCTTCTCACGCGCTGCACTGCTATTTTCTTCAGCAGATTTTTCAGCTTTTTTAATGAACTGCATAAATACTCCTTTTAAGGTTTTGCTTTTATTGATAAAAAGAACAACATAAACAAACAAGCAAACTATAACTTTCTAACTGTCGACTGTATTGCTGTCATCTACATACTAGCCTATTAAATTAATAGATGTCAACTACTATACTTCAATATTTTATTTTTTGTTTATAGTCGAAATTTTCTTCTTTTTAAACTTTATTGTTGAAAATTTGTTCTTTTTAAACTTTACAGTAGAAATTTTTTTCTATATAATATAGCAATCCTTTCTAACGCATTCCCACTTAAAAGCTTGTCGCATTACGAATAAAACTTGTTGCAAATTATTTTAAACTAAATATAATTTGCACAATTTAACTATATTGATACTTATAGAGGCCAAAAATGATTATTGAAAGAAAACTGTACAGTACACAAATTTTAGAAGTTATTAAAAATGACTTACTGACAGGAAACATTATTCCTGGTGAAAAAATAAATGAAGTTCAATTATCTCAAAGGCTTGGTGTAAGCAGAGCCCCAATACGCGAAGCTCTTTCCTTTCTTGAACGTGATGGGCTTGTTGTTTCACACCCTAAGGGAAAGTCCATAAAAAAACTTAGTCCAAAAGAAACCTACGATACTTATCTAACAGGTGCTATACTTGAAGCAAAGTCTGTTGCTGAGAGTTGTCATCAACTTACTGAAGAAGATTTTAAAGAACTTCATTCTATTATCTCCTCTATAGATGAAAGTATGATTCAAAATAAAGAGCACCATGAACTTGATGAAAAATTTCATCTACTTCTTATGAAGTATGTAGATAATCAAGTTCTTGTTGAAACATCAAGGCGTATGGCAAGCCGTGTTTCAAAATTTTTGCTTATAAAATATTGGCAAAAAGTATCCTCTGCTGAAAGTTTTTATGACAGACATTTAGAATTGATTTCTGTCTTACAAAGCAAAGATAAAGTAAAAGTAGAAGAAGCAATAATTAATCACTATAAAGTACTTGCTGAAAAAATTGTTAAGCTTATGCAAGAAGATAATTAGAAGTAAAGGAATGTTATGAACATTGCATCGCAAGCCTTGCCTTCGTCTTATCCATTACTTATAAAGCCCGCTTCAAGTGCCTGTAATCTCAGATGTCAACACTGTTTTTATACTGAAAAGAAACTTTATGACATTCCAATGGGGCGTATGAGTGCTGAAACTTTAGAAAAATTGATTACCGAATACGCCAAACTCCCATTACATAGTTATAATTTTATATGGCAGGGCGGTGAGCCAACACTTATGGGGCTTGATTTTTATAAACTTGCTATTAAGCTACAAAAAACACATTTACCTTCGCACGCTCCTGTTGAAAACTATCTACAAACAAATGCAAGCTTGATTGACGATGAATTTGCTGCATTTCTTAGCCAAGAAGATTTTTTAGTGGGTATAAGTATTGATGGGCAAGAAGATTTTCATAATCATTACAGAGTTTTTGCTGATGGAACTGGCTCATTCACAAGAGTAATGCAAAGCTATGAGCTTTTGAAAAAACATAAGGTAAAAACAAATGTTCTTACTCTTATAAGTTCCTATAATGTTGAACATATTGCAGAAATCTATTCATGGCTGAAGAGCGAAGATGTGATGTTTCAACAATATATTCCATGCGTTGAATTTAATGATGAAAATAAGCCTGAAAAATACAGTGTAACTCCAAAAGCATTTGGAAATGCGCTTTGTAGGCTTTTTGATGCATGGATAAAAGACAGATGTGTGGTGAATATCCGTTATTTTGAAGCCTTACTTCAAAGAATTATCCTAAACACGCCAGGCATGTGTCAATTTGGAAAGTCTTGCAAGCAATACGCTGTTGTTGAGCATAATGGCGACATTTATCCTTGCGACTTCTTTGTGGAAGAAAGATTAATACTTGGAAATATTAAAGAACACACATTTGAAGAAATGATAAAAAGTAAAAAGTATGAAAAATTTAATAACGAGAAGACAAATTATTCTTTGAAATGTAAGCAATGCCAGTATCTTACTTTCTGTTTTGGAGATTGTCAAAAACATAGAATAAAGACAAAAAAGTCAAAATTACCGCATAGTTGGCTTTGTGAAGCATATCAAATATTTTTTGCTTATGCATTACCAGAACTACAAAAAATTAGTGCGCCCTTACTTAGACATAAATTAAAATAAAAAGGCATTGCTTGTAATTTATCTTGCTTTTCGCAATGAGTTGAATATGCATTATCATACTACTCATTACGAAAAGCAAGGGGGAGAGGTGGCAAGCAATGCCTTTTTATGCTTAGATGCACAGGCTGAACTTATGCATCTTTACAACTATCATTATTCACTTATTTCTAATTTGAAGAGATTGAGTGTGAATAAAAGAATTTAGCCGAGTTTTTCAAGTTGTTTTAGGTTTCTTATAGCAAAGTAGATACTTAGAACAGTTAATATCCAGAATATAACTGTAATAGGACTTGAAACAAATATTTGGAATGAACCATTTGAGGTCAGAAGAGATTGTCTAAAGCTGTCTTCAACCATAGGTCCAAGAATAAATGCTATAACAAATGGAGCAGGTGGGACTTTAAGAATTTGCATAACAAATCCAATAGCACCCATAATAAGCATCACATAAATATCGAAGTTTGCGTTATTAAGTGCAAAGCAACCAAAAACGCAGAAGGCAAGCACGATAGCAAATAATAAGTTTCTTGGGATAGAGTTAATCTTACTAAAAGCGCGTATAGCAACCTTACCAACAACAAACATACAAGGTGAGCTAAGCAAAATACCTATAAAAAGACTGTATACAATAACAGGATTTTCGGTAAAAAGAAGAGGTCCAGGTTTTATATCATGCACCATAAAAGCACCAAGCATGATAGCTGTAACAACGTCACCAGGCACACCAAGAGAAAGAAGAGGCACTAATGTTGAACCAGCAACGCCATTGTTTCCTGCTTCCGCAGCAGCAACACCTTCAAGCGAGCCCTTACCATAGAGTTCTGGGTGTTTTGATGTTCTTCTTGCTTCTGTGTAGGAAAGAAAAGCAGAAGGAGTTGAACCAAGTCCTGGTATAGCACCTAGGATAACACCAATAAAACTGCCTCGAATGATAACACTTTTTGCTGCCCAAAATTCTTTGAAAGTAAGCGGAGCGCCTTGGCTCTCTGTTTGACTTGCCCTTTCTAGTTGTGGATCAGCTGGACGTATGCTATTATTGAGGATTTCAGGCAAAGCAAATATTCCGATTAAAAGAGGAATAAATTCAATACCACTAAATAAGTTTGTCATTCCCATTGTCATACGCGGAAAACCATAGAGTAAGTCAAGACCTATAGTAGCACCAAATAAGCCAAGAGAAGCAGATATAACGCCATTTATTACATTTGTCCCAGACACACTTGCAATAATTGTGAGTGAGAAAACTGCAAGAGTGAAGTATTCAGGTGGGCCAAAATCAAGCGCAAAAGAGGCTAGCCAACCAGCAAATAAAATCAAGGCTAAGTTTGAAATAACATCAGCTGTGATAGATGAGTACAAAGACATATCCAGAGCTTTACGAGAATTTCCTTGCTGGCTAAGTGGAAAACCATCTAAAATAGTACATGCAGCTGCTGCAGTACCAGGTGTTTTAATTGTGATAGCTGTGATTGAGCCACCATAAGTGCCGCCTTTATAGATACCAAGTAATAAGAGAAGGCCAGTTACTGGTTCTATATTAAAGGTGAAAGGCAAGGCAAGGGCAACAGCCATAACAACAGTCATGCCAGGAATTGCACCTATAGCAACACCAATAACAACACCTAAGAAAATAGCGAGAAAGTTAATTATGGTAAATGTAGCCGCAATACTTTGCAATAATATATCAAACATAGGTTACCTCCAATCCACAAAACCCAGTGGGAAATAAACATCAGCAACATAAGTAAAGAAAAAGTAGAGTACCCACGGAGTCACGAGCATAACAAGGCTTGCGACAAGGTGAAACTTTTTTTCTGCTAAAAAATAAAGGGCAAACATAACAATAGTTGCTACAATTGGAAGTCCTATAAGCTCAATATCAAAGAAGGAAACAAAGATAATCACAGCGCAAGCAAGAGATTTTTTAAAAATGTCTCTTACTTCTTCTGTGAGAAGTTCGCTTAATTTAAATTCTTGTTTCTTGAGAAGAATAATATGTTTTATTATTATAATAGTGGCTAATATGCCAAGTAAGTATAATAATACCGATGGCCAAAATGCTGGAGATAAAAATACACTTTTCAGGTTTTTGGGAATAGAGATTTGATAGGGCACAAGGTAGGTAAGTCCAAAAATTGAAAAAAGTAAAATAGTTATTCCAAGTATAAGTTGTTTGATTGCTTCAAATATTGTATTCACTTCATCTCTCCTAATTAGTCAAAAGCATGTGAAGAAAAGGGGCAAGTGTTAATAAGCAAACACCTGCCCTTAATTACTAGCTGTGACGAGGAACATCAACAGGCGTAGACGGAACAAAAGGCAAACGCGTAAGCGCTTTTGTGAGGGCTGTGCTCGCCTGTGATCTAGAGCGTACATATTGTTTTGTAGCGTCCTTTACTACTTGATAATCCCACTCTGGATAGTTTGCACCAGGTTTTTGGAAGACTTTATTTTGCATAAATATACGTCTTTTTTGGCTAAGTTCGATGGTTTTTTGCAATGTTTCTAAATCCCATATTTCATGTAAAGCTTTTTGCATTTTTTCTAATTCATCTTTTTTAGATGGATCATTTACAAGATTATTTTGTTCTAGTGGGTCTGCATTCATATCAAAAAGCATTTCAGGATCGTCACCACAGTGGATAAATTTATATTGGTTACCGCGTATAATACATGCAGGTGCGTACACGCCTTCACCAGTAAACTCAATCGGAACAAGTCTTTGCTCTAATTCTTCTTTGCCATTGATAACATTTCTTAATGAAGTGCCTCTTAATTCTTCAACATAATCTAATTCTTTGGCTTCATCTACATAGTCAAGCAAGGTAGGAACAATATCTAGGTTTGAGACTGGATTTTTGATGTTTTGTCCACCTTTTGCGTCAGGAGTTTTTATAATATAAGGAACACGCACAGACCACTCAAATGGATTAAACTTATACCACATTCCTCTTTCACCAAGCATATCACCGTGGTCTGCTGTGAAGATTATGATTGTATTTTCGTATTGATCTGTTTCTTTTAAAGCAGTTATCACACGACCAGCTAAATCATCTATATAGCTTGTCATTGCATAGTATGCGTGACGAGCTTTGCGTACATGGTCTTCTGTTATATAGTGTTCATCTTGTCTGATAAGTTGATAATATCTTTTACTCCATGCATCACGCAATTCTGGCTCAATGTATTCAGCGTCTGGCATATTGATTTCTTCTTCTGTATACATATCAAGATATTTTTGCTCAACAACATAAGGATTGTGTGGATTTGTAAAACTTGCTGTTAGGAAAAAAGGTTTTTTATCTTGTCTACGCGCAAGATCGTAAATCTTTTGTACTGCAGTATAGGCAACTTCTTCATCATGGTCTGTTTGCATACAGCGCTTGCAAGCACCAGCTTCAATAACACCACGCACTGTCATAACTGAAGGAGCAAATGGTTCATCTTGTTGTGCCCAGTCAGCAGTCCAACCATAGTCAGAAGGATAGATATCTGTATTGAGGCGGTCTTCATAACCGTGATTTTGATCAGCTCCAACAAAGTGCATCTTGCCTGTGAGTGTAGTTGTGTAGCCTAATGAAATAAGATAATGCCCTATTGTTGGTATTTCGCTGGCAAAAGGTGCGCCATTATCATAGGCACCCACTTCTGAAGAAAGAAGCCCAGTGAGCAAAGAAGCACGCGAAGGAGCACAAACAGGATTATTACAATAAGCATTTTCAAAGTTTACACCTTCTTTTGCTAATTGTTGTAAATTTGGAGCTTTTACAACAGGGTTGCCATTCATAGGCATTGCCATACCTGTTAGTTGGTCGGCCATAATTAATACAATGTTTGGCTGATTTTGTTTTGTAGACATAAAAATTCCTTTTAATTTTGAAATAGATGAGAAAATTGCGTAAACAAAAAGACTAAAACAAATACGAATATTTTTTTAAGGTCTATTTCTTTCTCTTTGTTTTCTGAATAAAAGCAAAAGAGAAAGAAATTATTTTAATATGTATGTTAACTAATGCTTATTGATTGCCAAGCATACCTTTGAAAAGCTCGTATTGCTCTTCAACAAAAGCTGTAGCTTCTTCTTTAGAATTGATAGCAGGCACAGCTTCAACACTTGCTAAGTCAGCAAGCCATTCAGGGTCGCTAGCAACTTTTGCAAGAACTTCTGCCCATTTATCTAACACTTCTTTCGGAAGACCTTTAGGACCAGAAAGTGAACCCCAAGAAGTCATTTGTTCGAGCTGTGGATAACCAAGTTCTTTTACAGTTGGACATTGTGGGATATTTTTAAGTCTTTCAGTTGCTGTTACAGCAAGACAATTTACTTGGCCAGCTTGAATTGGGCTCACAACAGGACTTGTGCCTTGCCATAAGAAACCAATGTGATTACCAATAACAGAAGTTGTTGCAACACCAGCGGCTTCAAAAGGAACAAGTCTGATTCTTTCGCTTGGCGCGTCAAATAAATCTAACATAAGATTAGCAGCTATATCATTAATTGTTGATGGTGCAGCTGTACCAAAAACGATTTCTTTTTTACCAGTTTTAATTTCTTTTTCAAGTTCCTTGAAAGAATTTATACCACTTTTTGTTCCACCAATAAGTGCAAATGAGTGTTTTTGAATGATTGTGATATGGTCAAAGCTATCCCAATTGTAAGGCACTTCTTCATAAAATGCAGGTGAAATAGCAACAGATGGAACCCAACCTAAAAGAAGTGTATAACCATCAGGTTTTGCATTTGCAACAAATGCAGCACCTGTTACACCACCAGCACTTCCCATATTTGTGATTGTTATTTTAGGAAAATAAGGAGCCAAGGCTTTAGCAAGAAAACGCGCAGTTAAGTCTGCTTGTCCACCAGGGGCATAAGGCACGATAAGCTTGATTGGTTTTCTAGGATAATCTGCAAAAGCAGGGCTGGCAGCAAAAACAAAAGTAAAAAGCGACAGGATGCAAATGAATGATTTTATAAAACGCATAAAAGACTCCTTGTAAAATAAAGTTGAAAAAAGTTTTTTTGAAACTAATTAAAAATTATCATGTAGACAGACGAATGTCAACAGTTAAAATTTTTACTTCGACTACTTTATAGCAATCCTTGTTGTAGCATAATTAGCTCTATAACAAGATTTGCAAGCGATTTACTTTTTTTTACAACAATTTCAAAATCTTATTTATCTCATAAAATTTAATTGTAATGACAATAAATTTAGTGATGAAATATTTAAAGTTAGGTAAATTACGGCAAACCCTTAATTAAAGTAGAAAGCTATGCCTATTAGGAAAAGCCTTCTTGCGCTTAGGCAAGTTTCGCTTGACATTTTCTTAGCTCTACTTGTTAAAGAGGATTTTCACTTATCAACAACTCATCTACAAATAATTCACCAAAATATCTTCCTGTCACAAGTTTTGTTTTTATTGCCTTAAACAGCGCTTCTGCCATAACATTTTAAATCACACTTTTTCCTTTTATTATTTGACTTTTTAAGTTAAATTATATATGAATTATACTACTTTTTTTACTTTTTAATGATTTAATAAAATATTGGGAAAGCTCTATGAAATGGTTATGCTTTAAACTAAAAAAGATAAAGCATTTGCTTATTTTAATGCTCTTATTTATTTGGCTTGTTTTTTCAGGTGTAATTTTTCTTGTGCAAATGACTGCAAATGAACTTGATGAATTTGACCAAATGATGCAAACCGTTGCACAAAATGATGTCAATGCCGTAGAGCTAACTTTTTCAAAGTATATCAGTATATTATCTTTAGCAGCTAATTCTTATAAGTCAAGCTCTTCCGTGAACAACTATTTTAGGCAAACAGCTGTTGAGCTTGTCAGAATGGAAGATTTTTCTTACATTAATTTAGTTTTGCCAAAGCCACTTACATCTGCCCGCGTTTTGCATGAGGGCGTGATGTCAATTGAGCGCGATTTCAGCGAAAAAATGTTTTCAAAACAGCTCTTTATCAGTGATGTCTACGATGATGAAATTATCAATGAACCAGCTATAGAAATCAATGTTCCTATTATGCGTAGCGATGGCAAATTAGAAGCTTATTTAGTTGGGGTTTTGAGTACTAGAGCTCTTTCTAAAAATTTTTCTAAGATGTTTTATGACCTTGGCGGTTATTTTAATATTGTGGATTCACAGGGGCGATATATTGCTGCAAGTGACTCTGAAGATATGCTTCTTATGGATATTTCCTTTTTAGATGCTATCGAGCTTGTTACTCCACTAGAAGGTTATGACCCTAATGATGTGCGCAGAGCTTTTAGTGAAAGAACAGAAGGGATGGTGCGTTATTATGTAGGCGATGAAAGCCGCGCAGCTTATTATTCACCTATTAATATTAATAATTGGATAATCTTTCTTGTTGTTTCTGAAGAGCTTATTGAGAGTGGAGTATGGTCTGACTTTAGACCGATTTCCATTTTAATTTTTAACATTTCATGTATTTTCGCTATATTACTTCTTTGGGTCTATCGTTCACAAAGAGATTTGAAGCAATTTGCTGAGGCAAATGAGAAGAATTTTCACTTTATGGCTGAGCAAACAAATAAATGCATTGTTGAGTGGAGATTTAATGAAGGAAAAGTTAAAATTACAGGTAGATTGAATGAACTTTTCAATATAGACGCAAATGTTGCCACAGTAAGTTGTGATGAATTTTTCAAAATGCTTTTTTTAGATGATGTTAAAAAAACAAAAAATCTTATACAAAATCTTGAAAAAGGTTTAAACATAAATGATGTAAAATTCAGATTAACTTCCAATTCTCAAAACTTTATTTGGTGTAGTTTTTCTGCTGTGCCAATTTCAGTAAAAGATAATGAAACGTGTGAAATTGCTATTGGATTTTTAGAAAATATTCACGAACAAGAAGAAGAAGCGGCATTATTGCGCCGAATGTCAGAGCTTGATTCACTCACTCAAGTTTATAATAGAGGCACAACCGAAGCTTTAATTGAAAAAACAATCAAAAACTCACAAACTAAAGACAGTCAACATACTTTACTTATTATTGATTTAGATAATTTTAAGAAGTTGAATGATACTTTTGGGCATCAATACGGCGATAAAGTAATTAAGGAAATGGCTTCATCTCTTTCTTCTTTGTTTAGAAAAAGTGATATTGTTGGGCGTGTTGGCGGTGATGAATTTTTTGTTTTTATGCTCGATACTCATTCTGAAAAATTTATTATTGATAAATGCAATGAAGTTCTTGCTACTCTAAAAAATGTGCATAGTAATGAAGAAGGACATGTTGAAGTTTCAGCAAGTATTGGTGTGGCGATGTTTCCTCAAGATGGCGAAACATTTGCAATTCTTTACCATAATGCCGATCATGCCTTATATTTAGCAAAAAAGAGAGGAAAGAATATATATAGATTTTTCGATGCTAAAACAGTGACTGAGCATTTTTCTGAGAATACAAATAAAGAAATCATTGAATGAATCAAGTACATTTCAGAATAACCTCAAAAGACACTGTAATAATTCACTTAACAACCAAATTATCATCTTCAAAATGACAGTTTTTTATTATAATTTTAGCATTGCTTGAAAGCGAAATACTTATACTCGGAGTATTTTTTTATTAAAATAATTAAATTTCTACAGACTGTAGTTTGTCGCAAGATATATTGGTGGCAGCACGGCTTGAGAGAAAATTTTGTTTATTTTTTCACAATATCACAGGAAAATTTAAATATGATTGACAAAAGCCTATGCAATACACTATACTATTAGGAAGTTAGTTTTTTAACATATATGGTTTTTGTATGAAAGAAAGTAAAAATTACGCTATCCCCTCCTTACTTAAGGCTTTTTCTATTCTTGAATATTTAGCAGACAAAGATTTTGTTGGCTTTAACCAGATTTCAAGAGACTTAAAGCTTTCAAAGTCCACCACCTACACGCTTATCAATACTTTATTACAAGAAGGCTATGTGCAAGGTGATGCGAGAAGTGGTTATGGTTTAGGAATAAAGCTTTTTGCTTTAGGCAATAAAAGTGTTGCAAAACTAGATATTTATGACAAATCACAGAGAATAATGCAAAGGCTTTCTTCCATTTTAGGCTACACCTCTCACCTTGGAGTGCTAGACAGAAATAAAGCCCTTTATATTGCCGATGTGAAATCAAATAATTATGAAGAAGCTCCCTCATGGGTGGGTTCTCAATGTTCTTTGCAGACTTCTGCTATGGGTAAAGCTATCTTGGCTTGGCGTAATTCTGAACAAGTAGAAGAATTATTATACGAAAATCCGCCTGTATACTACACAGAAAGGGCTATTTTGAATATAAATGGTTTTATGTTACATTTAGACAATGTGCGAAAACATGGAGTTTCTGTCAACAATAGAGAAACAGACGAAAACTTTGTTTGTGTTGCTGCGCCTGTTTTTTGTGCAAATCAAACTTCTATAGGCGCTATTAGCGTTTCAGTGCCCTCAGGTGAAATAAATAAAGACTTGTTTAAACTCCTCACGAAAAGCGTTCACGATGCTTGCGGCAAACTTTCAAAAGAACTTGGCGCACAGCACTACCCTACTTATCGTACAGTTGCTTTTCCTGCCAACTAAGATAATTTAAATTTTTGCTCTAAGCTAGTGCAAGTTCAATTATTTATGAAGTGTTCTAAAATGAAAAACATGTTAAACTACTTATAGTTTAACATGTTTTTTTATGGGAAAAGCTCTATTTGAGAGATGCTTGAGCTTTTTTTGGGGGACTATTCAGTTGAAGTGATGAGAGCGTCAGCAACACCAACGCCTTTTTCGTAAACAAAAAGAGGATTTATATCCATTTCTCTAAGTGTGTCAACTCTTTGTACAGCATAATCAGATACCTGAACAATCATATCAGCAAGAGCTTCTATATCTAAAGGAGCAGAACCTCTGTAGCCTGTAAAGAGCTTTGAAGAAGTGAGTGAGTGAATCATTTCCATTGCTTCAAATGTATTACAAGGTGCTGGATACATAGC
This sequence comes from uncultured Desulfovibrionaceae bacterium, assembly GCA_964369675.1. Taxonomy (GTDB): domain Bacteria; phylum Desulfobacterota; class Desulfovibrionia; order Desulfovibrionales; family Desulfovibrionaceae; genus CAYJAZ01. Next base: position 30,470 of record CAYJHE010000001.1, read on the forward strand.
AACATCTTTGAATAATTCAACAAATACGCCACCAAGTCCAAACATAATCATAGGGCCAAATTGTGGGTCTGTATTGATACCAATAATGGCTTCTGTGCCTTTATCGAGCATTTTTTGAACCAAGCAACCGTTAATACGCGCAGAACTCTTATATTCTTTTGCATTTTTCATAATTGTAGAAAATGCTAAGCGCACATCGTCTTCATTTTTCAAATTAAGCTTCACGCCGCCAGCTTCTGTTTTATGCAAGATATCAGGTGAATCTATTTTTAATACAATAGGATAACCAAGCTCATTAGCATACTTCACAGCCTCGTCTTCATTTGTTGCAAGGCTAATTGCAGGAACTGGAAGCCCAGCTTTTGCAAGTAATTGCTTACTTTCATATTCTGAATATGAAGTGACTTTTGCATTCATATCAAAATTCTTAGGCAAAGCAAGTGAAAGACTACGTTTATCAACACTTTGCAAGAAAACAGAATAATTAATAATTTTTTCAATTACACCATAAGCGTATTTTGAAGGTGGCAATATTGGAACACCTGCTTCCATAATGACATTGCAAAGTGATTCTTGTCTGCCTGATTCAATTAAAGGAATAACAAAAACAGGTATTTGCCCCTTACTTTCTCTTGCCATTCTTGCTATTCCATTAGCCATAATGATAGTAGCAGGAGCTTTGTCGTTGTCAGGTGCAAGTGTGAGCCCAACAATAACAGCATCTACCTTACTGTCTTTTGCTATAGTATGAATAACTTCTGTATAGATATCTTCATCATAGCAAATTGAGGAAGTGCCGTCTAAAGGATTTGCCACAGTAGCAAAGCCTGGCAAGAATTTTTGTAATTTTTCAACTATAGGGGCATCGAAGTCTTGGAAGTCTATACCAAAACTTTCAGCGCAGTCAGCTGTGATAGCTGTTTCGCCACCAGAGCCGTTTAATGCGCCAAATCTATTGCTTTTTGGAAGTGTAGGCAATAAAGACAAAGTAGAAGTCACACTTACTAATTCTTCTATATCGTCAACACGAATAATACCGAATTTTTTACATAAAGCGTCAAAAGACTTATCAGAACCAGACAAAGAGCCTGTGTGTGAAGCAGCTATAAGAGAGCCTTTTTCACTTCTGCCAGTTTTGAGAATAACTAAAGGTTTTTTCTTTTCAACTGATTTTTTAAGACAATTTACAAATTTTTCTGGCTGGGTGATGCCTTCGATATAGGCTGCAACAACCTTTGTGTCTTCATCGTCAACCAAGAATTCTAAATAGTCTTCTATTTGAACAATCTTGCTATTGCCTGATGAAATCATGTAAGAAAAAGCAGTTTTATAACTGTCATTCATAGAAATACATACTTGCCCACTTTGTGCAACAAGACCTATTTTTCCAGCTGTATCACGCTCTTTGATAACAAAAGCCATAGATGGAATTTTGTCAACAAAGTTATAAAAACCACCGCAATTTGGCCCCATAAGAGCAATGCTATTCTTTACACAAAAGTCTTTAAGTTCTGCTTCGTCTTTAACGTCTTGCGGGTCGCCTGTTTCAGCATAACCACTAGCGTACACAACAGCTGCGCCGCAATTCTTTGTCACACCTTCAGTCAAGATTCCAAGCACAGAAGCTTTTGGTGTGCAAATAATAAGTAAGTCAACGCTATCCACAGGAAGAGCTGAAATATTTGGATAACATTTATGCCCAAATACGCTGTCTCTTTTTAGATTCACAAAGAAAACCTTATTATTTTCTATTTTATCCTTACAAGAATGCACAAAATGCCTACTTGTAAAGCCACCGTAACTATCGCCTTCGCTTGCGCCAATAATAGCCACTGTTTGCGGTTTTAATAGTCTTGAAATATTCATAAATTACCTCTATTATGCGAATTTTGCTGCATAAGCATAGCCAAGATCAAAGGCTTTTACATTCATTGCATTAAACTTGTCCTTGCCTTTTTTTGCAAAATAGTCACACATAGCTTCTTTATATACATCGCCTGCAACAATGCCAGTTGCTTTTGACATAGCACCAAGCATGATGATATTTGCGCCATTTTTATTGCCTAATTCTTCGCCTAATTCAACTATAGGGAGTGAAATAACTTTGATATCATCTCTGTATGTTCTGCCTTCAGAAGCAAGTGATGAATTAACAAACATAAAGCCGTCTTTTTTTACTTGTGCTTCAAATTTATCAACAGCCGGTTCATTTAAAGTGAAAAGTATATCGATTTCTTTAATATAAGGACTTGCTATGAATTGATCAGAAATTTTAACACTGCAATTTGCTGTGCCGCCACGCATTTCAGAACCATAAGAAGGAAACCATGTCACTTTCTTGCCGTCGTAATGCGCAACTGAAGCCGTAAGCATACCCGCAGTCAAAACACCTTGTCCGCCAAATCCTGCAAAAATAATACTTTGTAACATATTTTATCCTCTTTTAATGTATTCACCTAATGGAAATACAGGCAATACGTCATTTTTAATGCGTTCAAGCGACTTGAGCGGTGTCATGTACCAGTTTGTAGGACAAGGAGAAAGAATTTCAACAAAGCTAAAGCCTTCATTATTCATTTGAGCTTCAAAAGCATTTCTGATATACTTCTTTGTTTGCCTAATAGACTTTGCATCAACTAAAGTTCCACGAGCAAGATAGCCCATTTCAAAACCTTTCAACACTTCCATAATATTGAGTGGCATGCCGTGTTGTTCTTTAACACGTCCCTTAGGTGAGGAAGCGGTTTTTTGCCCAATAAGAGTTGTTGGCGCCATTTGGCCGCCTGTCATACCATAAATATTATTGTTTACAACAATCATAGTGACATTTTCATTTCTAATTGCAGCAGACATAGTTTCAGCAAGCCCAATAGCATAAGCTGCGCCATCACCACATCTACCATAGATAAGATGTTCAGGACGAACGCGCTTTAAACCTGATGCAACAGCTGCCATTTTCCCATGTGGGCCAACTACATTGTCTATTTTCAATGACCTTGTAGCCATATAAGAACAAGCAATATCAATAGAGCAAATAGTGGATTTTTCCATACCCATTTCTTCAACAACTTCTGCAAGAAGTCTGTCTACTATAGAATGCCCACAACCAGGACAATAAGTATTTTCTTGAGTGATTAATTTTGGTGCGATAAAAGCCATGATTAAAACACCTCCTCTTCCTTCACTTTTCCTGCCAAGATATCCTTGGCAAATTGTACAGCGTATTCTGCATCAGGAACAATTCTTGCTGAAGCATAGCTGTAACAAGGTGTTTTAAACTTACATGCCTGCATCACATCTTCAAGCATCTGCGACATTGAATTCATTTCAATAGTAACAAAAGCTTTACAATTTGAACCCACCTTTGCAAAGGCTTTACGAGGGAATGGCCAAAGTCTTTTTGGACGAATAAGCCCAAGATTTAGGCCTTGTTCCTTGCTAAGGTTTATAGCTTCGTGAGCTATACGCGAAGAAATACCAAATGCAACAAAAATAAGGTCAGCATTTTCTATATTCACTTCTTCCCAATCTTGCTCTACGTCCATAATATGACGCATTCTTTGAACAAAACCCTTATGGTAATCTACATCATTGAAAAATAAATCTGTGATGGATTTTGCTTTGCTGTCAGGTAAATTATCATTACCATCGCCTTTTACAGACCAGTCATAAGCATCTATGCTATGTTCAACAAAATCAGGCAAAACAACAGGTTCTACCATTTGGCCAATTGTTCCGTCTGATAATATAACAACAGGTTGTCTGTATTTTTCAGCTAAAGCAAAAGCTTCAAATGCCATATCAGCACTTTCTTGCACTGAATTTGGCGCAAGTACTATATGTCTGTAGTCACCATGACCACCGCCTTTGACAACTTGCCAATACGCGTCTTGACCTTGATGAATACTACCGCCACCTATACCGTAACGCATTACATTTACAAATACAGCAGGAAGGCAAGCACCTGTAATATAGGAAATACCTTCTTGTTTAAGTGAATAGCCACAACCTGAAGAAGAAGTCATTGCTCTAGCACCAGCTGCTGCTGCACCAAAAACCATGTTTATGCTAGCGACTTCAGATTCGCCTTGTATAAATTCACCGCCAACTTCTTTCTGGCGCCATGCCATATATTCTAATACTTCACTTTGTGGAGTGATTGGATAGCCAGCATAAAATCTGCAACCACCTCTGATTGCACCTTCTGCTAAGGCTTCGTTTCCTTTCATTAATTTACCTTGCATATATATCTCCTCCATTAATCATTTATGGTAAAAACGAGGTCAGGGCATACGGTAAAACATATTCCGCAACCAATGCAAAGACTTGTATCAACAACTATAGTTTGATAGCCTTTACTATTTGTTTCATTTCCAATGGAGATACATTGTTTTGGGCATTGCTCCACACAATAATAGCAACCCTTGCATTTATTTGTATCTGTAAGCGCTACGCTCATATTTATTTTCCCTTATAATTATTGATTATAGCTTGGCTATGCTTTCAAAACAAGATATTTCAAAAGCATAGCCCTTATTTTATAAATCGTTTTCTGCTTGAAGTTTTGCAATATTTGCCTTTGCGTTCTTCATAACAATCCATGCAAGTACGCAACCAACAATTGCAACAACAACAACAGAAGCAAATATCATTTGATAGCCTGCAATACCAGGATTTGCATCTAACCAGTCACCCCAAATTTTGAAGATGAAGGCATCTGAAGAGTAAGCAATAACAGACGCTGCACCGCATACCATACCTGTTTTTGAAATACCAACACCACATTCACCCAAGATAGCCCAATACACGCCTCTAAAAGAAGTGATAAGGAAGGTGATAATACATGCTAAGCCAACAGCTAACCAAGTGAGGTTCATTCCACCTGTAATAAAGAACATAGGAATAAATGAAACAATACAAGCAATAAAGAGGTAAAGAATAATCTTAGAGCGTGTTGAATTTTTAGCAACAGATCTATCTGCAAGCCAACCACCTACAAATACGGAAATAACACCTAGTACATAAGTACGAATAATTGCAACAACAGAAGAAGCTTCAGGTGTCATACCCATGATGTCAACAAAGTAAGGTGTGAGGTAAACGTATGAGTTATACACTAAGTAGGCACAGAAAATAATACCTGAAATTAACCAAGCACCAGGAATTTTAGCTGCTTCTATTATATCACCCCATGTAAAAGGCTTATCTTCAGTCACACGAGAGCCCATAGCTTCTTTTGGAATAATGATATAGCAAAGAACGCCAACTGTGATATATATAATACCTGAGAATATAAGTAAGTTAACAAAACCGTCTTTTACATCTGCTGCGCTTGATAAAATAGCAAGACCAACTGAAGAAATAACAAAACGCCAGAACCAACGTAATGTTTCGTTACCACCAAAAGATTTGCCTTGGTCTTCTTCATCTGCAATTAAGCGTAATGCTTTCAAAAATGCTGCCCAGAAAGTAACGAGTGAGGTTACAGCCATACCGCCATAAATAATCATCAATGTACCAAAGTCAGGCATAGTTGAGTGCCATAAAATCAAACAACCAGTTCCTACCATTGAAAAGCTTACTAAGGAACGAGCGCTAAATTTATCAGCTAAGATACCACTAGGGATATAACCAAACATACCAATAAGACCATAAAGTGATGCTAATTCACCTATTTGACCATTTGTCAGACCTGTTGCTTGCTGGAATTGAGTGTAATAATTTGCACGCATATATGGCACAAAGTATAAAATACCAACTGCAACACCTAGCAGTAAGTAACCTAGCATTTGTCTTTTCTTAGACACAGCAGGTGTTGATTGTTCTTGAACTGTACTCATACAAACCCCCATAAAGGACTTAAAACTTTTTAGAATCTTCTTCTGCCTCATTATAAGCCCAAATAAAACAGAAGAAGAATATAATTTTGGCTATACAAAGATGTATAGCCAAACTTTCAATTAGATTTCAAACATGTCATGTGTTTTTGGAGCAAAGATTTCCATTGCCACATCTCTGTGGTAACGGCCTTGTTCTTTTGCAACTGTGAACAATTCTTTAATGTTCGCACGACATACTTTTTCAATATCATCACAAACATCTTGATTTGTTGGGTTTTTAAGAATGCCGAAGATAACAGCATCATAACCACGGATAGCACCTAAGTTAGCTAAGAAGTCAACACCGATGTTCACGCCTTTTTTCTTCAAGATTTCGTCAGCTTCAGGAGTTGTGCAGATGTTTGCAGCTTCAACAATGAGGCTTGCTGTTACTTTGTCAGCTGTGTCTTTATTGATAACATCTTCTAAAGCAGCAGGAACTAAGATATCGCAATCAACATCTAACCATTCTGTGTTCTTTCTTACAATATAATTATCTTTGAAAGAATCTTTATTGAGTTCGCCGTATTTTACGTTACGAGTTTTTACTAATTCATCAATATCAAGGCCGTCTTGGCATTCAACACAAAGGTTAGCATCAGAAATGCCAACAACTGTGTAGCCATATTCAACCATCTTCTTAGCGCATGAAGTTCCAACAGCGCCAAAGCCTTGAATCATAACTCTACCTTTTTTCTCAGGATTGTTAAATTTCCAAGCTTCATCAGCTGTGTAAGCAACGCCATAACCAGTGATAACATTGCCTAATGTAAACTCATCCATAGCTGAATCTAACATAAGGTTATATTTTCTCATATTTTCAATGATTTCTGGTTTTGTTTTCATTGTCTTAGTAAGTGGAATTTCTCTGCCGTATTTAGCAAAGATCTTACGAGTTGTCGCGTAAGAAACACCTAAATCACCGCCAAGAGAAACACCCTTATCGATAACTGGCATCATAGCAACTAAGAAACGCTCTAAAACAGCTTCTGCATCAGCAGCTTTATAGTCATAGCGGATACCGCCCTTACAGCCGCCTGTCATTTGAGTTTTACCTGCTTCATACTTCCAGCCCATAACAGTTGCAAGACGAATAACTTCTTCTTTTGTTACAGTTGGGTGCATACGAATACCACCGCCTGTGTGGCCTTTTACAGTATTGTAAATACATACCCAGCCAGTTGCTTCTGATTCTGTGTCTGCCCATTCTAAGACAAGATAAGGTTTTCTCATTATTGTTTCTCCTTCAAAAAAAAATGTATATGTTTTTATTATGCACGGGCAAAAGCCTTTGACAACAAATAAAATAAAATTTTATTTACATTTTTTTTGCTTTTTACTATAAGTCACTTATATTTCTCAATTTTTATTTTTACCTTTTCTTCACAGGTTCAGAATGTTGGAACGAGTTTTTACTCATCTTGTTTGAGTGCTCAATGATTTTTTTTCAATCATTTCAAAGAGATTTGACTTCATTTTTTATCTCAAGTCACTATATATAATAAAAAAACAATTATGTGCATAATTACACAAGCATTCCTTTCTCATCTTTATTGACATTTTCTTTTTTTCTATGCTAGTATAAGAAAAAAATGTATATGTATTAATTCAAATTTTTAAGTTAAATATAAAAACAACTATATATTTATCTCACCGAATTAATAAGCTTTTATAGCCATCCTAACCAGTTTTTCCTTTTTGAAATTCTTGCACTTTTTTGCGTGCTTTTCATTATAAGGAAAACACTATGAGGTAATCATGGACTTTAATGCATATACAGTTTTAGCTGACTTTGGCTTAGTGAGTCTGCTTTTATTTATTGCCACTTTTTTAAGATCTAAGATCACAATTTTTCAAAGAATATTCATGCCTGCATCTTTAATTGCAGGCTTGCTTGGACTTTTACTCAGCCAACAAATACTTGGTATTATCACTTTTTCGCCTAAGGCTAGCTCTTATAGCTATCTGCTTATAATACTTATGTTTGCCAGCCTTAGAATAGGACATTCTGAAAAGCGCACACAAGTAAAAACAGCTTTGAAACAATGTTTAGACACAACTGCACTCAGTGCGGCTATGTCTTTTTTTCAATTTGGCTTTGCTATTGTTATTGGCGGAACCTTGCTTTCTCCCTTCATAAAGGATATCTCCTATATGTTTGCAACACTTATGCCTGCTGGTTTTATGGGCGGACATGGTTATGCTGTTACTGTAGGTGAGATATATGTTGTGAACAACGGCTTTGAAGACGCACTTGATGTAGGAATAACCTTTGCTACTTTTGGTCTCTTACTTGGTGTTTTTATTGGTGTTTTTCTTATCAATATTGGTGTAAGAAAGGGCTGGACACGCTTTGTACCTTCACTCAATTTCAATAATCTTTCTCTTTCACTGCGCACAGGGCTTTTATCTGAAAAAGAACAAGTAGCCCTTGGCAAGGAAAAAACAAATTCCATGGTGATCGATTCACTTGCATGGACTTTATCCTCTATTGTTATGGTAGGTGCAGCTGCACATTATTCCGCTGAATGGGTGACAGCAAAATTTGCAATAAATCTGCCTACTATTGTTATTGCTATGCTTTATGGCCTTATTTTACAATGGTTTTTAGACAAATTTCCTTTAGGAAAACAAATAGATAAGAAAACTGTACAGCACATCGGTGGCTCACTTGTGGACTATCTTGTTGCCTTTTCTATAGCCACACTAAACCTCTCAGTTATCATCACTTACGCAATTCCTTTGCTCATTCTCACAAGTTTTGGCATAGTCTTTATCCTTTTCTTTTTCTACTTCATTGCACGCCCGCTTTTTAATTCCTACTGGTTTGAGCGTTCAATATTTATACTTGGCTGGTCTTTTGGCATTCTTGCCATTGCAGTTACCCTGCTTCGTATTGTTGACCCAGACTTTAAAAGCGACACGCTTTCAGACTATGCCACAGCTTATACGCTCGTGAGTTTTACAGATCTTATCAATATCACACTTGTACCTCTCTTAATAGCACAAGGTTTTGGCATATCTGTTGGCTTTGCACTCATTGCCGCAGGACTTCTATGTTGTTATGCAGTATATAGGGTTTTTGGTATTCAGAAAATCCCAAATAATATGCCAAGGGCTGGCGAAGCTTTGATTGCAAGAAAATATAATTAAGCTGTATTTAGAGCATTTTTAAAAAAAGATGATAAATATACTTGGGGAAAGTTTAGCCTTTCCCCAAAGCCTTACATACCGCATTCGCTTTGCCAGAATGCGAATTTTTCATTTAATAATAAAAAAAGCACTTATTTCTAAGTGCTTATTTCATTTAAGTGGCTCCCCGAGACGGTCTTGAACCGCCAACCTAGTGATTAACAGTCACCCGCTCTGCCGATTGAGCTATCGGGGAACAGAGACAAAAAGCTAGTTTTTGTGTCGTGAAAAGAAATGTATAAAAATTCTCCAAGCTTGTCAAGTAAATCTTAAGCACAAATTAAAAAAACATAAATTCCTCTTACAAACTCTCCTACAGCCCTTGTGAGAGAAGAAGTCTTTACTCTCAGGCGTGCTTTTTACTTGCTAAATGAAAATAAGTGGCTTATTCTTTTTATAGCATATTGATTTGTTACACACATTTTAGGAAATAAGCATGGAAAACAATCAGAATAACACAAAAGAAAGAAAATTTTTTGATCCAAAATGGTATTTACAGCAAAACCCTGAATTAAATGAAAGGGATATAGCTTTAGTTGAACATTTTCTTGCCATAGGTTGGAAGGAAGGCAGATGCCCAAGCCCCTATTTTGATATGAAAGCCTATTTACAAAAGCATCCTGAAATACTGCCTATTAGTATGAATCCCCTCATACACATGGCTTATTTAGCAAGCAATGTGACAAAATCTGAATTAGTTTTTCACAAAGACGCGCTTGAGATAGAAAAAGAATATATCCCTTTAGAAAAAAAGCCCATGCAAAGAGTGGTTGTTTTTGCTTCGCTACAGTACGGTTCAAAGATTCCCGATTATGAGATATATTATTTACAAAAATTAAAAGAAATCTCAGATGCCATTATCTATATTTCAGATAGCCCTATCCTTCCAAAAGAATTTGAGAAATTAGCTGCCTTAGTCAACTATGCTTCTTGTAAAAGGCACAACAAATACGACTTTGGTTCTTACCAGCAAGGCATTGAATATATTAAAGAAAAAATAGGTTTAGACCAAGTTGAGCAATTGATTCTGTGCAACAATTCTTGTGTTGCTCCATTTTTTGAATTTAATGAATTTTTTGATACTATGCAGGCAAAAAAGGTGGACTTTTGGTCTGCAAGTTCAAACCAAACACCAGTAGCGCACTTGCAGTCTTATTTCTTGGTTTTTAACCATAATGTCATAAACAGCTCTGCTTTTATTGATTTTTTTGCAAACATACAAGAAGAAAAAACAAGACTTGAAGTTATTTTAAAATACGAAGTAAGGCTTACTGAAAAGCTAGAAAAAGCAGGCTTTGTGTGTGATGCCTTTGTCAATGGCTTGAAAGCAGAACAAAGCAAGGCTCTTGGCTTTAAACACGAAGATGTAACAACCTACCCTTGCCACTTATTGCAAAAAAAGCTTCCCTTTGTGAAGATGACTTTCTTGCTTAATCCTTCCAATAATTTTGATGGCTTAGAGAATACTTTAGATTTGATGACCTCTTGTAATGCCGAACTTGCTACATTGGCAAAAAAGCACATAGGAAAACATACTATCAATAAAAACAATTGGTTCAGACAAATTCCTAGTGCAGATATTTTGCAAGAAGAAAGAAGAAAGCGTTTTATGCAATTCAAGGTCGAAGTCATTCAAGCAATGGAAGAAGAAGAGCTTGAAATAAGACAAAAAGAAGCCATGATTGCAGCGCAAAACCGCATTGCCAGGGAATCACAAACAGTACATAAGTATCTTGATGGTCTCAATGGCATAGAAATAGGCGCTTCAAGTCAAAATCCTTTTGGGCTTGAGAAAACAGGCGCGTATCTAAACGTGGATTTTAAGGCTAGTCATGGCACACATTGGCAAACAAATAAAACTCTTGAGCCTGCAAAGGTGCATGTTGTAGCTTCTGGAGACAATCTTCCTTTTAAAGACGAAAGCTTTGATTATGTTGTCAATTCACATGTAGTAGAACACTTTTTTGACCCAATCAAGACAATAAAAGAATGGTTTAGAGTAATAAAAAAAGGCTCATACCTTATTATGATTGTTCCACACAAAGAAAGAACCTACGACAGATTGCGCCCTATAACTTCTGTGCAAGAACTGCTTGACAGACACAGCGGCAAATTGACATACGAAAGTTATGCTGCTATCGGCTATGAAAAGTATAATAAAGACCCAAGCATGCAATTAGAATTGCACGACTTACCGCCTGATTTACTTATACAAATAGAAGATGGAATAATTCCTGATGGCTATCTTTCTGTGCACGAAAGAGAAGAAATACTCTATTCGCATTGGTCTGTTTGGGATACTGAGGCCTTTGTTGAGATGTGCAAGGCAATGCAGTGGAATATTATAGAAGTTCAAGACTTTGATGACAAGGTAGGCAATGGCTTTTTAATTGTTTTACAAAAATAAAGATAAAAGCCACAAAAAAGCAACAAAAATGAAACAAGAGAGTAACATATAAAGCATTATCTATAGGAAAAGAAAACTTTTATAAATACAAATTTCAAACAAAGGAAGTGCGTATGAATATTTTGTATAGTTCTTTTTCTTCGATGCAGAAAGCGGAATTTTCTTTTTTGTGGTACATACAAAATAGAATGAGAACGCGAAGTCTCGACCTAATCATGTCCTTTTTTACCTTTTTAGGTGACCTCGGTTTTATTTGGTTTATGCTTGCAATATATTTATTTTTAGAGCCTGAAACACTGATTATAGCCAAAAGTATTGCCCTTTCACTTGTTGTGCATGTACTCATTTGCAATTGCATACTAAAAAAAATCTTTGCAAGACAAAGACCAAACTTAAAGCGAAGGGGGCGAAACTTTGCTATAGAATATAAAGATTCTTCCTTCCCCTCTGGCCACACCTGTTCCTCATTTATAGTGGTGACAATACTTTATCTTTTTTCAAGTCCCCTACTTTTTCTTGGATTGCCTATTGCTTATGCGATAGGCTTTTCTCGTTTGTATCTCGGAGCACACTACCCAAGCGATGTTATTGCAGGCGCGCTTATCGGTTCTGGCATAGGTTATTATGTATACAAATTTTCCTTGGTGCTTTTTATATGAAAATACTCCTACTCTCAGAACTCTACTTACCTATTATAAACGGCGTTGTCACCTCAACTTCAACACTTTGCAAGGCATTAGAAGACGAAGGGCATGAAGTGAAAGTGCTTTCACTTGCTAATAAACAGTTAATTAAAGAAAATACTTTTTATAATGAAGCCTTTAGCCTTGAAGCTATTTATCCAAACGCCTTTGCCACACTCAAACTTGATAAGCAAATTTATAAAGAAATCATCACATGGAATCCCGATATTTTGCATACACAAAGTGAATTTTCTACTATGCTTTTTGCAAAGAAAATTGCCAAAAAGCTCAATATTCCTATTGTTCACACCTACCACACTTCTTATGAAGATTATGTACACTATCTTTTTTTGCCAAAAATACTTGGCAAGAAATTAGTAGCCTCACTGTTAAAAAAATTACTAAAAAATGTGACGCATATCATTACCCCAACAAAGAAGATAAGGAAGATGCTCAAACTTTACGGAATTAAAAATACTATTTCTGTTATCCCAACAGGAATAGAGCTTGATTTTCCAATCTTAGCACAAAATAAAAAAAACAAATTAAAGCAAGAACTTGGCATTTCAGAAGAAAAGAAAATTCTCCTCTTTCTTGGCAGAATAGCAAAGGAAAAAAACATAGAAAGTTTGATAGAATACATAGCTCAAATAAAAAATGAAAACTATTTCTTACTCATAGCAGGTGATGGTCCGCACAGACAGGAACTTGAAAAAAAAGCAAAGGAGTTAAAAATCCAAGAAAGAGTTCTTTTTGCTGGCATGATTCCACGCGAAAAAGTTTATACCTACTATCAACTTGCTGATGTCTTTGTAAGTGCTTCAACAAGCGAAACTCAGGGACTTACCTACATAGAAGCCCTTGCCAATGCAAGACCTCTTCTGTGCCAATACGATACCTGCCTTGATAATGTACTTATTCCTCATAAAAACGGCTATTTCTTCAAAAACTTTGAAGAATTTGAAAATAGGGCAAATGAATTATTTGAAGAAAGTAGATATGTAAAGATGCAGACTTTTGCAAAAGAATCTGTGCAGCATTTAAGCAAGAAAAACTTTGCTAAATCTGTTTTAGATGTGTATGAAAGAGCGATAAAGAAAAAAAAATCTGCATAACGATGTATGCAGATTTTTAGAGAGGGGTGAATGTAGAAATTTGTTTTATGACATCTTAAATTTTTTTAAATGCTCCAAAAAATCTTATAATACAAGCACTATTCTTTGCACATTATTCTCAATATCTTCAACTTCTACCTTCCATTCGTGTTTTCTTGCTGCTCGTGTGATATTTTCAAAACTGGCTTCATTGTCAACAATAATGTGAAGTGGGCTTGTATCTTTTGCTGTGATATATGAGTTAACCATTAATAAAGGTTGTGGGCAAGAAAGGCCTCTTGTGTCTATAGTTGTAATTGCTGTCATAAGTCTATCCTTTTCTTAAATAGGTAAAAGCGATTATCAAACAAAGTGCAAGTGAAATAAGCACAGCTGGAATGGAATAATTGCCTATACCAGTGCCACTTGCAGCCACTTGAAAGTTGTGCGCCATAGCTGTGCCAAGAAATGCGCCAAAAACAAAGACAGTGGCGTCATTATTTCCTTCGGCAGAAGCAACCAATTGCCTTGCAGGACAACCACCTGCAAGCACCAAGGCAAGCCCTACAACAAGCATGGACAAGAAGTTCCACACTCCGTCACTATGCGCTACAGGCTGATTTTCAAAACCAAGATGAAAAGCTCCTACTATTAAATTGCCCACGAATATAGCAAGAAAGAAAAAAGCTAAGCCTATGAAAAGATGAAAGTATTTGAATAAGAAAATATCTCTAAGACCGCCTACAGTACAGAATCTGCTTCTTTGTGCAACAAAGCCAATAAATATGGCTATAGCCAAAGAAATAAACATGGGCGCATGCATAGAGCCAGGCCCTGAAATGGAATAAAAGATTATGTTATTTGCCGCCTTTCCCTCTTCTTGAGGGAAAGCAAAGTATAAGAGCAAGAGGCCAAGCATAAGTAAAGGCATAAGGTAGGCTGAAAAAGCCCTTTGATCGGTATTTCTGCCAAGGTCAAAACCTTTTTTAAAGAACAAACCGCCAATATACACACCGACAGTAAGCCCCGCAAAGCCAACAAGCGCGTTCAAATCACCACCTGCAAGGCGAATTACAGCCCTCCAAGGGCAGCCTAAGAAAACCAAAGCACAAATAGCTGCCATAAAACCTAAGGCAAAACGAATAGCAGGCGAAGAACCGCCTTTGGATTTGAAATCTTTAAAAAGAACAGAAGCTAAAAAGGCGCCAAAAACTAGTCCCATAATTTCAGGACGAAGATATTGTACAATTGAAGCTCTGTGTAAACCCACTGCGCCGGCTATGTCGCGCTCAAAACAATAGGCGCAAAAGCCCATATTTGGGGGATTTCCTAAGTATTGTAAAACAACAACACACATACCAATAAGCGCGCCAGTGATTGCAATGCCAGCAGTGCTTGAAAAGAAATTATTTTTAAACATATATATCCTTGTTTTTAAAATTAAATAAAAAAACCTGTCTTAAACAGGCTTAGCAAGGATATTTGTAGACAGAAGTTATATAATTCTATCAACAAAAGAGCATTTCAAATTTTCATTTAAATACCCTAATTTATAAGAAAAAGCTTATGATGAAAATTTTACTCAGCGCACACATTCAAGATTATATCTTGAAAAATGCCAAACCTGCGAGACAACACCACCTGTGTGCCATGCAAAGCTTGTCAAGTAAAATGATTAATCATAATGCCTCCTTATAAAGAGAGTATAATTTAAAGAAAAAGCTTTGTCAATTTTCACATCTCATAATTTTTCTTGTGTCTTTTTGCCATTCAGTATATGAATCTTTTGTCAGTTTAACAAAGATTTTAAGGAATATATATGTCATTTTCAATAAATAAAGCCTTTGTGCTTGCGCGTATGGAAGCAAAAAGAGGCATCGAAACCACAATTAAATGCGAAAAATGTAATGAAAACATGCTTATAGGCAGAACATGAACAGATGTTTCTTTATGGTGCAAGGCTTGCACTCACCCAATGACAGTTGAAGAAGCTGTGCCTCTTATGGACGATGTTATGGAAAACTTCCTAGAGCGCGTTTACTGCGATAGAATTTAGAACACTTTCAATTATTAAAAACGCTCAAAAAAAAAGCTCGAATAATTCGAGCTTTTTTTAATTATATCTTAGATAATAAATTCAATATCTTTGTGGATTTTTCATCAAAAATTAATTTTTAGCAGAAAAAGCGCAAGAGTTTTAAATTTATTTAGTCAGCGAACTTTGCGCCTTTTTCTTTCCAAAGCTTATTCACTTCAGTTAAAATGCCTTGTGAAACGTCAACTGTTTCAGATGCATACGCAACAGAAGCACTGCCGTCAATCAAAATATCAAGCTTATTTGCTTTAGAATAGTTCACGCAAGCAGCACGAACAATGTCAAGGATTTCTGTTTGTTTTGCTTGTTGCACAGGACCGATTTTTTGAGCAAATGCAGCACGCTTTTCTTCAAAAGCACGCACTTCTTTTTCTAAAGCAGTAGCTTTAGACTTTCTTGCGCTTTCAGACAAAGCAGCTGCTTGTTTTTGAAATTCTTCAGTCTTCTTTTGAATTGTTTCAGCGTCTTTCATCAATTTTGTTCTTTCTGTACCAAACTTTGAATCAAGAAAGCCTTCTAAAGCCTTAGCAGGTTCTGAATTTTGTGTCACGCCTGTGAGATTAAAAACTGCTATATTAGCTGCAAGAGCTGCATTAGAAAGAAGTAAAACTGCCACAAATGATATACATATTTTTATAAAAGTGCTACGCATTGACGTAAGTCCCGATATTTCTGTTTAATATTATGCCTCAAAATCAAGGAAAGGTTTTCAGCCAAGCAATAAAGTAGTATAGTCACACAGCATTGTCAAGTTTTTTCACTTTATTCAATAAAGCAAATCACTTTATTCCAATTAATTTAAAAATGTAAACAAGCATTTCAATTTATTGTTCGTAGATTGATTTTCTATGAGAACAGTCTAGCACTTTTAAGGCGAAACAATAGTTAAGCGAAACTTAAAACTATTACTGTACTTTCTTTCTCACGCCAAGCACATTTGGAACAGCCATAGCAATATTTGAAAAAGGAGTATTGCGCACAATTCCTGCTATAAAATACTGATTTTCTGAAGTTTTTAAATATAAACCTGCTTCACTGCCGCCTTCTGCGTAGAGCAAACTATTTAGGCTCAAGCCTTCGCTTGACAAGGAAAGTATGTAGCTTCCAAATTCAAACACAGATAAAGGCGCTCTTGAAAAAATAAAGTAAATATTTCCTTCAATATCTTCACCATAAGAAGCTATAGAAAATTTATTTTCATCTTGTTCCCAAAGAAGTTCACATTCTTGTGTATCTTCGCTATAATTTCCAAGTATTCTGAAATTTTGTATGACGACTTCATAAGAATCTAAATACTCGTCTAATTTATTTCTGCTTTCTTCATCACTTTGATTGAGATTTTCTTCAATACTGCTTTGCACAATGCCTTCTTTCTTTGATTTAGAAAAGAAGAAGCCATTCATTTTTTCTGCCATTTTTCCATTGTTAATATCAGCACCAGAACGCATATAGCCATTAGAAGTTTTATTGTCAGGTAAGTACATTGAGGCATTTATCGCAACTTGCAAGCCTTTGTCTAAAGCCCAAGAGCGAACGGATTTGCTCTCACTTTGATCTATAAAAGAGCCATACAAATCTATTTCATGATAGGCTGTATTTATGCGAATTATGTGCACATCTACATCAAGAGCAAGCTTATCTAAAAAAAACTTCTCTTTTTTATTGACATAATCAAGCCCTTTATCAATTTCTCGCCATGCTAATTTATTTTCATCGAGTGCATTTTGTGGAGACTCTATAATTTCTTGAATATGTTCTATATCTAAAATTTCTTCTTTTTCTTCTGCAGTTACAAGTTCAGAATCTTGCTGTTTTTTGATTTCTGAAACAGGAATCTTCACAAGAATTTCCTCTTCGGAGTTCTGCAAATTATTTGAAAAAGTAATACTGCCTTCTATACTGGAATCATTTACAATAAGAGCTTTTTTTTCTTTCTTTGTTTCTTGTATTTGAGAATCTACTTGCACTTGTGCTTGCACGTCTTTTGTTTTATTTTCTTGCGTGTGAACATGCTCTTGCTTTTCTTGTTTTTCATTAGACGTCAATAAAGACAAGTCTAAACTCATGTCGCTATCTTGCATAAATGTAGTTTGAATCAACATATACACGCATATAAGCAAAAATATAACTATGCCAAACAAAACTTTCTTCAAAAGACTTAACCCTATACAATTCACATATATAACATATGTTTTTCTAAATGTAGTTCTATGAACCATCTAAAACTCATTATAGCAAAGACTTAGGAATAAGCAATATATTTTATCAAAGCATTAAATTTTTCTTTTTTTTTCTTGTAATTCAAATTGGATTTATCTATACTTTCAAAAAATTCAACCCTATATAGGAATAGTACATGTTAAAATTTTTCTCACAAAGATGTTTTGTTTCACTAATTTTCTGTTTTTCTTTAATCCTTGTTTCAACACAAGCTCATGCAGAAAAAAGATTTTCTATTGGAACAGCGGGCATTTCAGGAGTGCTCTACCCTTTTGGCGTATCTCTTGCACAAACAATAACCAAGCACACTGACATGCAAGCAACAGGCGAATCAAGTGCAGGCTCAATTGAAAACATAAGAAACCTCACTACAGGCAAAACAGCAATCGCTTTTTCACAAAACCAAAATGCAACACAGGCCTATGAAGGCACACATGTGTATAAAAACAGATCTGCCCCAGATTTACGCTCTATTATGGCTACCTTAGTTTCCTATATGCATATATTTGTACCAAAAGATTCTGAAGTTTCATCTATCAAAGAGCTAAAGGGCAAAAGAGTTTCTGTTGGTGCAGCAGGAAGCGGTGGCGAAGTTGATACAAGAATGTTGCTTGAATTTTATGACCTAGATTATAGTAAAATCAAGCCACAATTTATTCCAGAATCTGAAGCTATTTCAGCCCTCAAAGACGGCAGAATTGACGCTATTATAGCAACCCACCCGTTAAATAGTACTGCTATGACTGAACTTACACAATCAATGGATCTAAAACTCCTTCCTATAGCAGACGATTCTTTTTATACAAAGTACCCCTACTTCACAAAGGGCACAATTGAAAGCGGCACTTATCCGCATATAGACACAGACACTTACGCACCGCGTATTGTTTCTGCTCTCTTCACAAGCACAAATTCAAATCTCACAGATGACGAAGTCTATCAAATCACAAAAGCTATTTGGGAAAATGAAAGTGAGTGGATTAATGTGCACGCAAGTGTCACTAAGAATGTAAGCTTAAAAAACGCTCTTTCAGGTTTAATCATTCCTCTTTCAAAGGGCGCGCTTAAGTATTACGAAGAAATAGGCGTAGACGTACCTAAACATTTGAAATAGCTAATTCTCATAAAGTTCTTACTTCTAGCAAGGTATTTTTATAGACTTATTCTAAAACTTGACTAGAAAAAGCATTTTGTATATGCTATTGCAATGAAAAAGACTATAACAGACAAGAAAAAAGCCCAAGAAGAGAGCAAAGAGGCAGTAAAAAAGGAAGCCAAACCTTTTATTTCGGCAGCAAATATACATTTAATAAGACTCATTATTTTCTTAATATGTATTTTGATCTTTGTCTCTCTTTACGGCTATTCTTCGCAAGACCCTTTACTTAAATCGCCTTTTTCAAGTCAAGTTGAATTAGATAATTATATCGGTGCTATAGGCGCGTTTATTTCAGGCTGGCTTGTCTATTTCTTTGGCATTTATTCTTATCTTGCGCCTGTTTTTATTTTAGCTCTTACTTTTAATCTTCTTTTTAAATATATAGTCACTTCGTTCAGAAAGTTTGTTGGCTTTTTTCTACTTGCCTTTATCCTCTTTCCTTTAGCCACTTATTATGAATGGCATGTTTTAGAAATTATAGGTGGCGGTTATCTTGGCGCTTTTATCTACCAAAGCGCGCTCACCTATCTCAACACACTTGGCTCTTTGATACTTTTTTATTCCTTTATTCCCCTTGCCATTGAATGCTTTTTCCCGCGTATCATAGCAAAAACATTAAACATTTTCTACCTTGCCTACGCAAAAAGTATAGGCAGGCTTTTTGAAAAGAAAAAAGACAAGCAAAAAACGCTTGCTATCAGCGAAAACAAAGACAATTCAAAGGATTTTGAAGACGACTTTAATGCAGACTTTGATGACGACTTTAATAATGACTTTGATAATAATGAAGACGAATATCTTTATGACGACTTTTATAAAGAAGATGAAGACGACAAAAAAGACAATTATTATTACGATGATGATGACGACTTAGACAGTGAAAGTGAAAAGAAGCAAGAAAAGAAAGAGTCTTCTTTCAGCTTTTTTGGCTTTATGAAGAAAAAAGAAAAATCTGATGAAGATAAGCCTTTTGCGCTTCCAAAAAAAGAATCTTCTTTTAGTTTTAAGAAAAAAAACCACACAATAGACCCTTTTGACAGACCTTATGACACTGATGAATACGTTGAATACGATGAATACGATGAATACGTTGAATACGATGAATACGACAATTTTGACTCTTCATATAATGATGACATCACAGATTTAGACGAAAGCTATATCGCGCAGGAAAGCGATTCAAAACCAAGCAGGGCTGCGCGCACCAAACTTTATGCAAGTCCAAAGGCACGCAAAAAAAGACCTACATTAAGAAATCTACATCTTCCTACAACAAGACTTCTGCTCTCATCAAGCGATACAGAAATCAAGGTAGACCAAAAAGAACTTGATGCTAAAGGCGCCTTACTTATTCGCGTATTAAAAAATTACGGCATAATAGCTTCGCTTGTGCGCATCACAACAGGACCTGTTATCACCATGTTTGAAGTTCGCCCCTCAGCAGGCACAAAGATAAGCAAAATAACAGCCTTAGGAAAAGAACTTGCTCTCAACCTCAAAGCGACATCCATTCGCTTTCAAGCCCCTGTGCTAGGCAGTGACACGGTAGGAATTGAACTTCCAAGCGCACATAGAGCTACAGTTTCTTTCAAAGAAGTACTAGACAGCAAGGAATTTAAGGATTCGACCTCCCTACTTTCACTCGCACTTGGAAAGAATATCAGCGGTCAGCCTGTTTCACTTTCGCTTGCAAAGATGCCCCACTTACTCGTTGCAGGCGCAACGGGCATGGGTAAGAGCGTATGCTTAAATTCAATAATTCTTTCTCTCTTGTACAAAGCAAAGCCGCATGAAGTGAAATTGCTTCTTATCGACCCAAAAGTAGTCGAATTTGGTATCTATGAAGGCTTGCCGCATTTAGTTCACCCTGTTGTAATGAATATGGAAGAAGCTAAACACGCTTTAGCCTGGGCTGTAAACGAAATGGAGCGCAGATATAAGCTTATTTCAGACTTAGGCGCAAGAGGCTTAGACTCCTACAATAAAATTATTAGCGACTCAAAAGAAGAGCTGCCAATAAAGAAACAGCAACTTTTCTCTCAAGAAGAATTAGACGAAAATCTTTACCATGAAAAATTACCGTATATCGTTATTATGATAGACGAACTTTCAGATTTACTTATGGAATTTGGCAAAGAAGTACAAACTCCTATTGCAAGACTTGGACAAAAAGCAAGAGCAGCAGGCATACACATGATTTTGGCAACGCAAAGGCCAAGCGTAGACGTTGTAACAAGCCTTATCAAGGCAAATCTGCCTACTCGTTTTGCCCTTGGTGTTGTGAGCCCCTTTGACTCAAAAACAATCTTAGGTGAATATGGTGCAGAATCTTTGCTAGGTAAGGGCGACATGCTTGTGAGGTCTGAGGGAGGAAGAATCCAAAGACTACACGGAGCCTTTGTTCCTGATGCAGATGTTGCTAAAATCATTGATTTTTGGAAGAAGCAACAAGAACCTGATTATAAATTTGACCTTTCAGAAATGGCAGAAGATGTTAATCACTCTTTTGGGCACGAAAGCAATAATTCAGATAGAGATGTACTCTTTGATAAAGCCGCCGCCTTTGCCCCAACTATGAAGAAATTCTCTGTCTGCGGCTTGCAAAGACATCTAAATATCGGCTTCAATAGAGCTTCTAACCTGCGCGATCAATTAATACGCGAGGGCGTTATTCATCTGGATTAAAAATTTCTTTGTATTTTATTATATGAAACAGTAGAAAGTTATCATCAGATAAAATAAAAAAAAGTTGGAAATATATGCACATTCCCTCCTCAATCATATCCATTGACTTTGAAACAGCTGACTATAAGCCTGATTCTGCCTGTGCTATTGGCATGGTGCGTTATGAAAACGGCATAATTGTTGACAAATTCACTTCATTAATAAGACCACCACGTCAAAGATTTATTTTTACCTATATACATGGAATAACATGGGAAGACGTGATGTATGAAGACGATTTTGCCGGCGTATGGGAAAGAGCAAAGTACTTTGTGCAAGATGCGCAAGTCTTTATTGCACACAATGCCCCCTTTGACAGAAAGGTGCTACATACTTGTTGCATTGCCCATAAACAACAAATTCCGCAACAAGCATTTTATTGCACTCTCAAAGCTAGCAGAAAATTCCTCAAGCTTCCTTCACACAAATTAAACGCTATTGCAGAACATTTTAATATTCCCCTACAACACCACAATGCTGAATCAGATGCCTATGTTGCAGGGGAAATATTTCAGAGATTATACAGCCTAGGACATGACGTCTGGCAGTGTAAATGTTAAGTATTATGCCTTCTTATTGCTCTTATTACTCTTACTTCTTTGCAAGTGTCAAATCTTGCGCGTAAGAATGGATACCTCTTGCTACTCCTTTAGCAACTGAACGCAAATAGGTCTTATTTTTAAGATTCTTTAAATCTAACTTATTAGAAAGATAGCCTATTTCTAAGAGAACAGCAGGCATAGAGGTTTTGTCAAGCACAGCATAAGCCGCCCCTTTTGTTCCGCCATTTTTCACAGTGTAGCCTTTAGAGCTCACATGCCCATAAGCATCTCTATGCACAAAGGAAGCTAATCTTTCAGATTCATACTTTCTGCGCTTTGTGTCTGGGCTATTAGCAACTGCCTTAAGAGCTTTAACATATTCTTCTGTCGCGCTACTATGTCTAAGGTTATTATAGTCTAAATAATAGGTTTCGATACCTGCTAAATCTTTATTGTCCGCACCATTTGCGTGCACAGAGATAAAGAGGTCGCCATTTTTTTGCTTTGCTATCTTTGCTCTGCGTGAAAGAGTGTAGAATTTATCGTCTGTTCGTGTGTAAACAACTTTGTAGCCTAATTTTGTAAGTTCACTGCCAAGCATTTTTGAAACATCAAGCACAAGGTCTTTTTCGATAATTCCATTATGCGCTGCACCTTGATCTTTTCCGCCATGTCCTGGGTCAATAATAATAGTGCGCACATTTGAAGGAATTTTCTTTGTCAAATCTCTAGGCATCACAACCTTAGGCAAGTCGTAAGAAGAACTCAAATTCTTTGTTTTTGTGCCTTTTGCTAAATTCTTTGCCTTATCTGTCACTTGAATGCGTATACAGTCGTTTTCCTTATCATAGAAAGCATAATAAGCATCTAACTTTGTGAAATCTATAATAATAACAGTTGCATTTCTCTTTGAAAAATCCACAACAAATTTTGAAACAAAACCTAGTGAAGAATACTTATACCCAGATCTGATGTCTGGTGCAGAACGTGTTTGCTTCATCGTGAGCACTAAACGTGCAGGCGATTTTGTTTTCTTTTGCGCTGAAATATAGTCAATAGACCAAGCTAACTTTCTGTTTTTTCTATCTTTACTATTAAGTTCAACCTTAAGCTCTATATAGCCTTTTCTTTGGTAGGCATACATGCCTTCATAAATTGTATCGTTTGTTTGTATTTTTGGAATAGTATCAACACCAATATCTATTGAAGCAGTAATACTTGCTTCCATTTTCTTTGCATAATCTTGTGCTAGTGCAAAATGATCTGCTTTTTTATAATTCTTTGTTATACGCGATAAAAATGTGCTTGCTTTTGCGCTATCGCGTAATTGCTCATTATAGAGCACAGCAAGATTATACAAAGCATCGTCAGCCAAAACCGAAGAAGCAAAGTCTTTATATACTTCTGTGTAAAGTTCTATTGCCTTAGCTCTGTCTTTTTTGGCAAAGGATTTTTTTGCTAAACCATCGTAGGATTCAGCAGCCCTAAAGAGTGCGGCAGGTCTGTTAGGCCATTTTGGATTATTCTTATACAAAGCATAAAACTTATCAGCTAACCTTAGCCAATTATGTCTAAATTGAGACTTTTTCTTATCCTCTTGCAAGCTCGTCAATTCTAATTTGTACTTGTTATAAGAAGACTGCACATTATTTGTTGCATGCGCTTCAAAATTGATAACGAAAAAAAAGCTCATCAATACAAGAATTAATAAGAAAATATTTCTTTTTTTTAATATATACTTTTTCATAGGCTACTCGCTTTGAAACAGTTTTTTGACATTTTTTCCTTATGGAAAGCCGTATTCTGTTTTATGCAAAAAGCATACCAGTATTTTTTTGACTCTAGTCTTCGTACTTTATTATCTTACTTACAAGCTAATTCATTCTTCGTTCTTTATTGGTTGCGCTCCCCGCGCGGGGGCAAAGGAGGGTGCTAGGGTTGCACCCTCGTACCCTCTTTAATAGATAGATTTTGACTTCGCTTCGCTCTGTACAAAATCCTCGCTCACAATTTGCGTGGAAATTGCTTCGCTCGCTAAAGAGCAAACTCCCGCCACCCGCTTAATACATTGTCGTAATGCCTGTTTGAAGACAAAGCGATGCCTTGAAAGATTTTCCTTTCACTTCGTTCAAGAAAAATCTTTCGGCAAGTCGCTCTTCCTAAAGAACTAATAACATCTGCACAGGCAAAAGGCAACGACAATGTATTAAATAGGGAGGCGACTGTTCCAGTCTTTTAACAGAATAGATGTGGCTTCGTCTTCGTATTTTTTTTATTATAAAATTGTATAAAAACTATAAATTAAATGATTATTTTCGTAGGGGCGAGCATTGCTCGCCAGTTAATTTTAATATTATCCAACACAACATTAAATATAAAGCCAAGCGGGAAAGCAATGCTTTCCCCTACGAGTAAAGTTGCCATTGGTCCTCGCTTGTGAAAACGTGGTTTTCCCCTCTCAAGTTAAATCCTTACTTCTTCTTATCACTCTTTT
>CAYJHE010000002.1:0-29588 GCA_964369675.1 uncultured Desulfovibrionaceae bacterium
GTAAAAAGTTTGTTGATAAAGGATTTTAATTGTTCCTTTTGCTCATTCCACTCAATCTTCTTTGTTTGATTTTTATAACTATCAAAAGAGCTATCCCAGCACGAATATCCGTGCTTTTGATTGAGTTCTATGAGTAAATTTATATACTTAACTGCTTCATCATGCTTTTCTTGATATATGTAGCTTTTAATGACTTCTAGTATGACTATACATTCTTTAGAATAAATTTCTGCTTTGCTAAAAAGCTCCATACTTTCATGCAAAAGTTCAAGAGCAATTTTGTCGTCATAAGAATACAAGTCGATTCTTTTAAGCGCAAGATGATATTTTGCAGAAGCGCGTATATAAATAATATTAGAATGAGCAGCTTTTTTTATTTCGTCTAAATAGCTTAGTTCATTTTCTGAAACATGTCCCTCTTTATCGTAGGCAGCAAAAAGTTCAATAATAAAAGGCAGGCCTGAATATTCATAGAGTAGAGTTTTTTCCTTATTTATATACGACACACTCTCAAGATACATGTCATGCGATTCTTTTATCTTGCCCATTCTATAAAGACAATAAGCCATTGTTTTGAAGATTCTTTGCATTCCGTAAGTCATCACATTTTCATCAGTACATTCATTGATAACTTCGTGTAATATTTGATGAGCCATTTCATACTTTTCTTCATTTATGTAAACATAAGAAATGCAAGCAGTGCAATAGTAAATATAGTTCACATTCTTTGTTTGGTTAGCAAGTAATAAGGCATTTTTCAAAATATTTAATGCCTGTTCGTGATTTCCTCTGTCGAGTAAAGAAGTTGCAGCTCTGTGGTATATCCAGGGTGTGAAGCGAATAGGTATGATGTCGCGCGGGATAACAGTATGAAAGTAAACAAAACTTGCAACACGCCTAAAATCGCCTATGCTATAATAATAGTGGCAAATAGCGTGTATATTTTGGATAATACTATCCATATCATCAAAAGAATAAATAGTTTTTACGCATTTTTCTAAAACAGCAAAGGTTTTTTCTTGTAAGGATTCGCTTATATTATTTCGTGTGAGCGTTGCCCAAAAACCATTGACTTGAGCAATAGACCTCTCGTCATTAAGCAAATAGGCAATACCTCTGAGTTTTAAATGCAATTGGTCTCTTTTTGGAATATTCCAAGGATAGTCGTAAATTAATGAGAGAAGTTCTATTCCTAAAGCTAAAAATTCTCTGCAAGAAGAGAGGTTTTTTGAGTGAGGCTTATATTTTAATAAAATATCGTGTAAAGTTTGTGCTATCAAGCTTTCGTGAATAAAAGACCTGTCTGTTTTTTTCATTGCTTGATTGATTGATTGATAAAGATTTTTATCATCATCTAAATGATAAAAGCATAAAGCTTTAATAATATTTCTTGTGATATTTTTCTCAAACTTTTTATAGAGCTTTTTAAACATTTTTGTGTCAAAGTCTACAATCGAGGTATAATTGTCTTTTACTTTTTTTATGATTTTCTTTTCAAGAAGTATGTCTATGTTTTCTTGGGTTTTTTGTGGTGTAAAATAGAGAAGAAGTGAAAGTTCGCGCATATTAAATAAATTTGGCGACATATCTATAATGAGAAGAATTTTAAATTCTTCAAGTGTTGTTGAATTTGTAAACATATAAAGCTGCCTTTAAAACTTTGGAGTGTATGTAAATTTTTTATATGATATACCAAATTTTGATATTAAGCAACATTTTTTGATAAGGTCTTTTTTGAGTAAAAAAATACTAATGGTTTGTTATTATTGGATATTTATATTATTTCACGTTTTTTGCATAATAAATAATGAATAAACTCACAAGAGTTAACTTTTTTTATAGGAGATAAATATGCCAAAAAATGCAATTGTTGTTATGTTTGACACTCTTTCCTACCGTTATATGGGTTGTTATGGAAATGAATGGATTAAAACGCCTAATATGGACAGATTAGCGCGTGAAGGAGCTTTGTTTGAAAACTCCTACACTGAAGGTCTTCCAACAATACCATGTAGACGTGCTATGCACACAGGTCGTTATACTTTAGGTATAACAGGATGGTCTGCTTTAAGAGCTGATGAAACCACTATTGCAGATGCTTGCTGGGGTAGAGCAATTGATAAGGCACTTATCTTTGATAACCCACAATTACAGCTTCCAAAATTTGGCTATTCAAGAGGCTTTGATAAAGTGTGGTTTATTCGCGGACACGAATCAGACGATTATTTCTATGGAGACGATCCATTATATCACATGAATCTCGAAGATTATTTCGATGACAATACATTAGCTGAATATACTTCACGCGTTGGTGAAGATGCAAAAAATCATATGCTTAAAGAAACAAGCAACTATCTTCGCCAAATGCAAAATTGGACTTGTGAAGAAGACAGATATGTTCACAGAACAATGTCTGCTGCTATCAATTACTTAGATCAAATCGACCGTTCTAAGCAATTCTTCTTATGGGTAGACAGCTTTGATCCACATGAGCCTTGGGGACCTCCATCAGTTTACTTAGATCAGCCTTGTATGTATAATCCTGATTATAAAGGCAAATTAGAGTTTCACCCACTTCCAGAACTTGTTGAAGGTTTATACACCGAAGACCAAATTTATCACTTGCGTATGCTTTATGCTGAACTTGTAACAGTTGTTGATAATGCGCTTGGCAGACTTATGCGTAAGATTAAAGACATGGGTCTTGAAGACGACACCCTTCTTATGATGGTTTCTGACCATGGTGCGCCACAAGGTAATGGCGAATGGGGTCACGGAATTATGCGTAAGAGCCGCCCTTGGCCTTATGATGAATTAGCACATACTCCAATGCTTCTACGCGCTCCTGGTGTAAAACCTGGCACACGCATTAAAGCTTTTGTGCAATCATGTGACGTAGCACCAACTGTTTTAGACTGGTTAGATGTTGAATTGCCTGCTGGTATGAATGGCAAATCACTTCTTCCTTTAGCTCGTGGCGAAGTTGATAAGATTCGTGACTTTGCTATTGCTGGTTATCATGGCTATTCATGGGCTATCTATACACATGAATGGTGTTATATTCACTGGCTCACAGATGAAGATGCAAAGAATAACTACCGCAAAGACTTCTTTGTAAGAGAAATGGACGCTTCTCACCTCACAGGTGAAGCGGCAAAAGAATTTAGCAATGCCATGAGCGAAGGACGTTCTGAGTTTGCTGATAAGAATAAAGATTCAAGCCTTGAAGACAAAGCGCAAGATTATAACAAAACTCTTGACGGTGAAAAACAGTGGACATGTACTCCGGGTAGCCGTGCTGACTTACCAGAAGGTGATGAATTATACTACTTAGTTGATGACCCATATCAATTAAACAATGTTGTTGCAGATAATCCTGATGTTGCCAAAAAACTTCTCTTGCAATTAGAAGACTTTATGGACGATATTATTAACGGATAAGCATTATTAGCGTATGCAAAAACTATAATTTTGCATACGCTCAAGCATTTATAAAACATTTAAGGAGCTTTTATGAATTTCATGAAAAAAACATTGGCAGCAAGCTTAATTTCTATTACAGCTTTAGCAGGTATGATGCATGCGCAAGAAGCGCAAGCAAAAGAAGAGCTTGTTTTTTCAACCTCTATGTATTCAACACACGTTTCCTTTAAAAACGTATACTTCCCACTTTTTGATAAAGTAACAGAAATGAGTAATGGCGAAGTTACCTATACTTATTTTGAACCGGGCACATTAGTACCTGATAAAGAAAATTTCCAAGCAACTGAAGACGGCATCTTAGACGTTGGTTTATTGTTCACTTCTTCTATTGCTTCAAGCTTCCCTGTTACTTCTGTATTGGATTACCCACTCTTATTTTCTTCAGGTGCACATGGCTCTTTAGTTGGCGCGCGTATGGTTGAAGAAAATCCTGCTATTGCAGAAGAATTTAAAAATGTAAAGTTCCTTTTCTCAAGCTTTAGTGTTCCAAACGATCTTTTAACAACTGTGCCTATCAAAACTTTAGAAGATTTGAAGGGCAAGCGTATTGGTGTTCGTACATTTGCAACAGCAGAAGTTATGAAACTTCTTGGCGCAGTTCCTGTACAAATTCCAATGACAGACATGTATGTGAGTTTAGAGCGTGGTATGCTTGACGGCGTATTATTGCCATCTCCACAATATAAAGCTTCAAAGGTTATCGAAGCAGCAAAACACCTCACACGTTGTGGTATTGTTTCAGCTTCTTGTTTCTTTGTTATGAATAAAGACAGATACGAGTCTCTTCCAAAAGGCGCGAAAGATGCTATTGATATGATGAGTGGTCGTCCTGCTTCATCTTTAGATTCTGCATGGATTGATGATACACAAAAGTTAGATATTCAAAGCATGATTGATGACTATGGTGTTACTATGTATGAGCTTTCACCTGCTGAAAAAGCACGCTGGGCTGAAAAAGTTGCTCCTATGTATGATTCATGGAAGGCAGAAATGAAGGAAGATGGCGTTGACGGCGATGCAGTGTTAAAGCAATTACACTCTTTTGTTGACTATTACACACCTGCTAAAATCAAAGAAGAACGTGCTGTTTCTGAAAAGATTTTCCCTGGTATGTTTCCAAAAATAAACTAGTATATGCTTTTAGTGGATAGGGCTTAAAGACTCTATCCACTAAGCTAAATTTGACGCACATCTTACTTAGGGAGATAAGAATGAATGTAGCAACATCCATGGAAAACCTAACATATGAAAATACGACACCGTATATAATTAATAACAAACTCAAGAAGTTGACATCATTTTTGATGTATGTAAGCTGTTTTACTGCATTTGCTTTAATGGTATTTATTACTGTTGATGTTTTTATGCGAACAGTTTTTAATAGTCCAATACTCGGAAGCTTGGAAGTTTCTGAATTGGCTATGGTTATTTTATGTTTTGCAGCCTTTCCTTTTACACAAAACCAAGATGAACAACTTGGCATTGACTTATTTACTTCAAAACTTTCTGATTCAACAAATGATATATTAAGTATTTTTACAAACTTAATTGCTGCAATCTATTGCGCTATTTTATCAGGCGAAATGTTTCAAGCGGCTGTAAAATTCTTTTCACGCGATGATAAAACAACAATTGCTCAAATTCCTGTATGGCCTTTTATGGCTTTTGCAACTGTGATGATGGGCTTTCTTGCATGTATTATTTTGTTAAATGTGTGGATGGCCTTTGTCAGAGCACAGCAAAGTAAGCGCACTTCTGCAGCATTGTTTGCTTTAGTTTTGGGTGTTGTTATCACAGTATTGCCATTTTTCTTGGCAGGCACTTCACTTGGCTTATCAAAGGTTGCCTTGGGTGGCCTAAGCTTTGTTTACTTGATTGGACTTGCTTTCTTGGGCATGCCTATTGGTTATGCAATGCTTGTGACTGGTGTACAAGTGCTTTTATTACTTATTCCAAACATAGACAGAGCCCTTGCTATGATAGGTGCTTCGCCTTTTTACGCAACTTCATCAATACTCATGGTTGTTATTCCAATGTTTGTTATGATGGGTGAATTTGCGCTTTACGGCAATATTTCAACAGCGCTTTTCAAAGCATGTAAAACATGGGCAGGCGCAACTCCTGGCGGTCTTGCTATTGCTAGTGTTGGTGGCTGTGCTGGTTTTGCTGCTGTGTGTGGCGATACATGGGTAACCGCGCTCACAATGTCTTCAGTTGCTATGCCAGCAATGGAAGAAAGTAAATATAATAAGGCTTTTGCGGCTGCTTGTCTTTCTATAGGCGGTCCTTTAGGTATTCTTATTCCGCCTAGTTTTGGTTTTATTCTTTATTCTATTGTGACAGAAGTCTCTGTTGGTAGGCTCTTTATTGCAGGTATTATCCCTGGACTTTTACTTGCTTTATTTCTCATGATTATCATCTATATTCGTGTACGTTTAAAGCCAAGTCTTGCGCCGCGTGGGCAATCATACACATGGATGGAAAAAATCAAGTCAACAGCTGGCGTTATTCCAATGCTTGGTCTTTTTGCAATCATTATTGGTTCAATACTCACTGGTATTGCTACACCAAATGAGGGTGGTGCTGTTGCTTCTTTTGCTTGTCTTCTTTATACTTTCTATCTTGGAACAATGAATAAAGAAAGATTAAAAGAAGCTCTTATGAAGACAATGGATATTACCTCAAAGTCTTTTATTATCTTTATTGGTGTTGGCGTGCTTGGCTATGCCTTGACTGCAAGCCGTTTTCCATCAGCTATTTCAGACTATATCCTTTCAATTGGATTGAGTAAGTACGGCGTGTTGATTGCTATTATTCTTATGTTCACACTTCTTGGTTGTATGATGAACGCAACTCCTATGCTTCTTCTTGCTCTTCCAGCAGTATTCCCAACCGTGGTTTCACTTGGTTTTGATACAGTTTGGTTTGGTGTTTTATGTGTTATCATGATGGAATTAGCCGCTGTAACACCGCCAGTTGGACTTGTTGTCTACGCGCTCTCTACGGTGATAAAGGATGTTCCCATAGCCTCGATATTCTATCAGCTTATTCCTTTATATCTAGGTATATTAGCTCTTCTTATACTTCTTATCTTATTCCCTGAGATTGCTACTTACTTACCTGACAAACTCTTTAACTAACTATAGATTATGAATAAAAAGTGTACAAATTGCCATACTATTATTTTGTGGGATTGCGATGTTGATCGCATAAAAATCATAGCGCAATCCCTCAATAATGTTCTTGATAGGCATAATATTATTGCTACAGTGCAAGTAAATTGCGAACCTCCCATTCTTACAAGGTATCAGCTTTGGCAAAAATGTCCTGCTCTTCAACTTGATGACAGAGATTTTTGGAATTATGGCACATATGAAGTTATAGAAGAAAAAGCACTTGAAGAGCTTATTCTTCATCTCATTGAAAAAAAACAAATAATACACTTTAAAAACAAACAAGGATTATAAAGGACATTACAGATGAAAACACCTTTAGTTAAATACATTGTAGAAAATAATACACATGTAATTGATTTTGATATTCCTGCTATGGGAAAAATTGAAATCGACTTTAATTCAGTGCCAGAAGAATCAAGAGCTGGCATTGCAAAAGCTCTTCTTTCTGCGGCTACACTTGCTTGTTATTCAGCTACACTTACTTCTGCTTTAGACGCGCGCGGTGCAAGTCTTGAAAAACTTGAAGCAGAGGCGCAATTAGAATTAGGTATGAATAAGGATAACTTGCCAAGAGTGACTGGAATACAATTGAATACAGAAGTTACGCTTGCGCAAAGCGATGAAGATGTTTTCAATCGCTGCCAAAAGATTATGCGTAATGGCTGCCTTGTGACAGCTTCTGTACACGAAGGTGTGCATATGAATTATGATTTGAAGGCTAAATTTAAATAAATCTCCTTGCCTCCATTTATTAAAAATAGCCACAGTCTTCCAATGTGGCTATTTTTAGTTAAAACAAAAAATTTTATACTGTTTAAAATTTATTGCATATATAATGGAAATAGTTTACTCCCTTAATGAGTTTAGAGCATCAAGAAATCTTGTGTTCAGTACATTTAAAACAAAAGATATATATGAAAGACTTATTTAAAAACAATCCCCAATTCATTGGTATTTTTAGCGCACTTTGCTGTGCTATCACATGGGTTTTTGCTGCTATATTCATGAGTAATATTTATAAAACTCCTGAAATAGCTCAAATCGAATCCTCAGCTTTGCCTTTTGCTGTGACCTTTTTATACGGAGCAGCTGGCGCTATTGCTATTCTGATTTTCTTAGCTTTTATAGGAAAGATGCCGGAATTTAAAAGAAGTCTTTTCACAAAATCTTCGCGTATACTCTGGATGAGTGGTTCTTTTGGTGGCCCACTTGCGGTGGTCTTTTTTAGTATTGCTATTAAAAACCTTGACCCTGCCTATGTTATGCCTATAACTTCTTCTTATCCTGTTTTATGTGGCTTACTTGCAATGTTTTTTCTTTCAGAAAAAATCAATTTAAAAGGCTGGCTTGGTATTTTAATTGTTATAGCAGGGGCTGTTTTGGTTGGTTTACAACCGCCTAGTTCGCAGTCCACAGAAACATTCTATCTTGGTGTTTTCTTTGCACTTGCTACAGCAATTGCGTGGAGCTTAGAAGCAGTTCTTGCTTCAAAGGGTGTTGACTATTTTGACCCATATATTGCAACAGCTTTTCGTTTCATGGCTTTTTTAGTTGTTTGTCCTACACTTATTATGCCTATCTTTGGCGGTTTTGAATATATTCTTCCACTCTTGCAACATGCCTTTGTCTATGTTTTTCTAGCAGGCTTTTTGTCCTTTGTTAACTGTATGTTTTACTATGTAGGTATAGCCTATATAGGTTCTGCAAGAACTGCTGCAATCACTTCAAGTTATTCGCTTTTTAGTATCTTAGCAGGCTTTATTCTTGGCACTATAGAATTTAGCCTTGTTCTGAGCTTAGGTGGCATTACTCTCTTTACAGGCGTGCTTGTTATTGTTGCAAGCTCTTCAAGCGGCTCTTTTCGTGAAAAGAAAGAAGATGCGCCTATTGCGCATGCTGATATTGCGCCGATCACGAATAAAATTCCTATTAAGGCAGCAATTGTTTCTACACTTGTGAATACAGATGGAAAAAATGCCAAAGAGATTTCAGACATCTTGCTAAAAATCTATAATAATGAAAATCAAGCAAGTGAAAAACATGTTCAACAACACTTAGAAGCTATGAAGATGGCAGGACTTGTTGAGCTTAAAGAAAAGAGTGAAGAAAATATCTATACTATTACAACATCAGGCATTGAAAAGTTAGTGGCTTTTTCTTAGAGTAGAAAGTTTTTCTTTAAAGAAAAAAAAGCTGGGAAAATCCCAGCTTTTTTTATCTGTAAAGTGACACTTTTTCGTATTGTTTAATACCAAAGTTCATTTCTCTTTTTTCTTGCTCATTGTAGTGTTGATTTGATGCTTCTCCTTGTTCAAGTTGAGGATTTTCTCTAAGCTTAGTGTTATTTTGAGCTACAGAATCAGTATTCTTTTGCTTTTCTTCAAAATTCTTTACTATTCCAAGCTTTTCAATGAAGTTATCCTCTAAATTATTCATTTCTTCAACAATTTTTTCAGAGTCGACACCTTTTGAAGAAGAGAGCAGTGAAAGCAATTCTTTTTCACTTTCATTGCCTAATTTGCTTAAAGCTTTCTTTGGGTCTAAAAGCATTTGTTTGGCAAGTTCTTCTGCGTATTCAATGAGTTGGTCGGAGACTTCTTTGTCAATGTCTTTATATCTACCCGCTAAAGCCATGATAGATTCATACATTTCTTCGTCAGAAAGACCACCTTTAACTCTTGCTTCAGCTACCTTGATAGCTGCATTAACATCACCACCATTTTTTTCTAATTCTTCGTTAAAATAAGATTGAAATTCTTCTTGCTTTTTGTTTCTAATTGCATCAGTAAAGCTTTCGCCTTCTTTTATGTTTTCTATAACACTTTTAGCAAAAGATTCTTGGGAAAGATTTTCTGAGCTGCTTTCAATTTGCTCTTTGTGTACGGAATTAATTTCTTCTTGTTTTGCCTGCGTGAAAGCATTAATTTCAGTTTGAGTATTGGATTGATTGTTTGAGTAAGTGCTTGTGTTTTGTGTAAAGAGGCTATATATATCAGAATTTGAAGAAAGTGATGAAATGCTCATATAATACTCCTTTGGGTAAAAAATTCCCTCCGTGAGATTTTAAGCAAGAATTATTCCAGCAGAGTCTGTTTAATGTTTACTCTAAAGTAAGATTTTATCTTTCAGCAAAGGTCACGTCATTTCAATTTAAAATAAAAAGCACATGTGAACGAAGTGAACATGTTTCTTGTCTTTTGTTCGTAGCTTTCATTTACTTGCGAGAGTATACAATTTTTAAAGCGAAACAGTATTTAAGCGCAGCTTAAAACTTTTTCGCAAATAAAAAAATAAATAAAATACTTTAGCCAGAGCTTTTCTTATTAACCGCTCAATATTCGGGTTTCCAAAGGGGGTGACCTCCTTTGGTCGCCGAAGGCAAAAAATACCTCTAAAAATGCGTGAGTAATTGTGATATATTTTGCGTTGCTTGCAAGAGATTTGGAATAACGACTTCGTTGATTTTTTGCGGTGTCATTGAATAACGCGAACCAGTGATACAAATTGCACAGGCAACCTTCTTACTTAAAAACACAGGTGCAGCAATGGCTCTTACACCTCTGTAATATAATTCTTCGCCATAATAGTATCCGCGTGCGCGTATCTGATTTAATTCATAAAAAAGCTCGTCTCTGTCTTCAACCAAATGCTCTTCAATTGGCATAGAAACATGCGCTCCGTTATCAGGAAATTTAATAGTAGGATTTGGGAAAAGTTCGTACAATTCTTCGTCTGATAAACCAGCTAAAAGAGCTTTTCCGCTTGTTGAAGTATAGGCTGGAGAAGTGTAGCCAATTTCAATATCTTGATACATTTTATAGGCTTTGTGTACCTTATCAAGGTAGACAACATTGCCTTGAGATAAAACTGAAAGAAGCACCATTTCTTCTGTGATAGAATTTAATCTTTCTAATTCAGTTTTAGCAACATTTCTAATATCTAAATTATTGAGGAGAACACCACCAAAACGGAGGAATTTGTAACCAAGTACATACTTCTTCGTCTCAGGTTCTTGCCTAATGAAATCTTTGGCTTTAAATGTGCTTAAAGCGTGGTGCAAGCTGCTTATAGGTTGACCAGTAATAGCGCTTAGTGCAGAAAGGGTTAATCCCTTTGGGTGGTCTGCTAAAATATCTAGTATTGTTAGATGTTTATCTAGCGAAGAAAGAATCATAAAGATGTGTTCCGTGTATGAATATTGTTAAAATAAAAAAGAAAGTGTTTTTTAAACACTTTCTACTTGTATAGAACACAGGAAAAAAAGTCAAACTATATATTATGATTGGTTGAATCTTTTTGCAATCAACTTTGTACCTTGATATGCTTGAAATAAAATTTCAAACATATCAAGGTCTTAATTTGTATGCTATACTTTAACTATAAGAGCGTCTGCTATTGCAGTTCCCTTAGCTTTACCGTAAACAAAAACAGGGTTAAAATCAAATTCTTTAATGCTGTCTTTATGTTCTGCAGCAAACTTTGAAAGCTCGCATAAAAGCTCAACAAGCGCGTCAACATCACAAGGTTCGCTTCCTCTGTAGCCAGTGAGTAAGCTGTAGGCTTTTAAGGAAGTGAGCATTTTTAATGCTTCTGGCTTTGAAAGTGGTGCAGGTGCGAGTGCGACATCTTTGAATAGTTCAACAAAAACACCGCCCATACCAAGCATCATCATAGGTCCAAATTGACTGTCGTTATTCATTCCTATAATCATTTCAACACCTTTTGGGTGCATGGTATTGACAATGACACCGTCTATAATGGCATCAGGGCATGCTTTTTGACAAGAAGCCATGATTTCATTATAGGCTATTTCTAATTCTGCTTTATTCTTGATATTGAGCTTTACTCCGCCTACATCAGACTTATGCATGATTTGTGCAGAGCTTACTTTAGCAACAAGTGGGTAGACAAAATCGTCTGCAAATGAACGTGCTTCTTCAAGACTTCTTGCAAGGCGAGCAACACTTACGCCTTTAATACCATAATCCTTGAGCATTTGCATGCTTTCTCTTTCTGAAAGTGCGTTTGATTGAACATCATCTTCTAGGGCTTTAGGGAAAGCAAGAGATGGGTTTTTAGCAAGCACTTCTCTGTCAAAATGCACAAAGTCTTCTAATTTATTGAGAGAAGAAACACCGCTAAGACCAGATGAAAGCACAGGAATATTAAGAGCAAGTAGTTTTTCTAAGCATTCTTGATTTGGAGTGTGTTCAACAAAAGGAAGCCAAAGAATAGGCTTATCATAGCCTTCTTTTTTGAAGAGTTCAAGACCTTCAATCATACAAGGAATTGTTTGATCGATAATTTGTGAAGTAATTGTGTAACCAATAATAAGACCGCCAACTTCACTATCTTTCATCAAGGTAGACAAAGCCTTTGCAAAAAGTTCAGGAATATAGGCTAGGGTAGCTGTGAGGTCAAGAGGGTTATTTGGTGTGCAATAGTCAGGAACGATAGTATTGAGAGTGGCCTTTGTTTGTTCTGAAATATCAGCAAGTTCGAGGTTTTTCAAATAAGCTATATCAGCGCTTATTCCTGCTTCACCGCCTGAAACATTCACTATAGCCCATTTCTTTTGTGTAGGGTAGAGTGTGAGTTTTGAGAACATTTGTGCTGTGCCAAGAAGTTCTTGTATGTCGTCTACGCGTATAGCACCGTATTTTTCCATAACAGCTGAAAAAGCTGCGTCAGAACCAGCAATACTACCTGTGTGCGAAGAGGCAAGGGCTATTGCCTTATTGCTTCTTCCTGTTTTTAAAATGATTACAGGTTTTTTATTTTCAGCTGCAATCTTAAGCGCATTTGCAAAAACTTGCGGATTACGCACGCCTTCAATATAGGCTGCAATAACCTTAGTGTCTTCGTCCTTTGCAAGGAATTCTAAATATTCTTCTGTGCTTATAGATGCGCTATTGCCTGAAGAAATAAGGTAAGAAAAGCCCATGCCGAGTTTATCTAAGGCAGAAAGACACACTTGCCCACTTTGAGAAATCATGCCGATATTGCCTTTTCTTTCGCGCTTTTCACTAAGGAAAGCAAAGGAGAAAACATCGCCATTATAGTTAGCAAATCCAGCACAGTTAGGGCCCATCATAGCAATATCATTGTCTTTACATACTTGAATGAGTTCTTCTTGCGCTTTTGCGCCTTCTTCACCTGTTTCACTATAACCACTAGCAAAGATAACAGCACCACCGCACTTATTTCTTCCTGCTTCTTCAATAATGCTAGGAACAACCTTTTGCGGTGTACAAATGATAACTAAATCAATTTGTTCTGGAATGTCTGATAAAGAAGGATAACATTTGCGATCAAAAACTGTGTCTCTTTTTGGGTTAACAAAGTAGACAGAATCGAGATTCTTTGTGTATTGCAAAATGTTTTTACAAGTATCAGAAGCAAAACCTTCTTTTTCAGAAGCGCCGACAACAGCAACCTTCTTTGGCTTTAACAGTCTATTAATATCCATGTTTAACTACCTTATTTTATTTTGTAAACGCCATTAAAACCTGCATCAAGACAAGCTTCGTTGAGTGGGAACTTACCCTTTTTGCTAAAATACTTTTCTAATGAAGTGAGCGCTTGATCTAAGGGGAAAAGCTCGCCTACTTTTGAAATAGCACCAAGCATAACCATATTTGCACCGCGCTTATTGTCTAATTCATTAGCAATAGCAGTTGCATCAATAGCATAAACCTTCACATCATCAGGATATTGCCAGTCTTCTGGCACAACACTGCTATTGACTAAGATAATTCCGCCTTTTTTTACCTTGTCTTGAAACTTCACTAAGGAAGGTTCGTTCAAAGCAAGTAAAATATCAGGATAGGTTACAAGCGGGCTGCCTATTTCATCATCACTAATAACCACATTACAGTTAGCTGTTCCACCGCGCATTTCAGAACCATAGGAAGGACTCCACAAAACTTGCTTTCCTGTATCAACACCCATGTTGATAAGAATCATACCTATAGTGAGAACGCCTTGCCCGCCAAAACCTGAGCAAATAATTTCTGTTGTCATACTTATTCTCCTTTATTTGCGCTTTGGCGATCTGTGTATACTTTTAGGGGAAAAACTTCTGTCATTAAAGTTTTTGTTTTTTCCATACCTGCAACAGCGCTGATTCCCCAGTTTGTAGGACAAGGGGAGAGAATTTCAACTAAGGAAAAGCCTTTGTTATCTATTTGATTTTGCAAAGCTTTTTTAATATATTTCTTTGTTGTCATGATTTGCTTGATGTCATAAAGCGCGCCACGAGCGACAAATTCGGTGTCATAGTTTGCAATTGAGAGCAATATGTCAGCAGGGCTACCGTGCAATTCTTGCTGTCTGCCTGACATAGAAGAAGTTGTTTTATCGCCTATAGGAGTGGTTGCAGGAGCCATTTGACCGCCTGTCATACCAAATATACCATTATTTACAACAATCATAGTAATAGGCACATCGCGCATAGCAGCATGCATGGTTTCTGCAAGTCCGATGGTATAAGAAGCGCCGTCACCAGCGTGAATGTAAACAATATCTTCAGGTCTTGCTTTTTTTACACCTGTTGCAACAGCAGCACAACGCCCGTGAGGACCAGCAATGCCGTCAATATTTAATGCGTCAAGAGCCCAGAAACAACATGCAATATCAACAACTTGCATTGTCTTGTCTGCAATATTCAATTCTTCAAGACATTCAGCAATGAGGCGTTGAATAATACCATGACCACAGCCACCGCAATAGCCACTTTCTTTAATTATAAGCTCAGGTTTTTGAATATCTTTTGCCATTATAAAGCCTCCTCAGCTTGAACTTTGCCATTTAAAACATCTTTAGCTCTTTGTAGAACATCATCAACAATAGGAATGTCAATAGCTGTACAATAAGTGTATACAGGTTTTGTGTGCTTAGAAGCTGTGTATACATCTTCAAGCATTTGACCCATAATACTCATTTCTACAACCATAAAGCCTTTACAATTTGGATTTACTTCTGCAAAAGCTTTCTTAGGGAAAGGCCATAAAGTTTTAGGGCGGATTAAGCCAAGTTTTATGCCTTCTGCACGAGCAATTTTCACTGCTTGCTTACACACACGAGAAGAAACACCGTAAGCTACAAAAACTAAATCAGCATCTTCTACCATATAGTTTTCCCATTCTTGCGCTGTGTCACGAATGTGTAAAAGCTTGCTCTTAGTGTGGTCAGCCCACGCTTTTTCGCCCATGTACCAGTTGAGGTTTGTTGCTTTATTTTTCTTTTCTTCTTTTTTTCTGCCCTTGATAATCCATTCATCATAGGTGTTTTTGTCGTGCTCAATAGCTTCTGGCAATGTGCATAGTTCCACCATTTGGCCAACAGCTCCGTCAGCTAAGACAAGCACAGGATTTCTGTATTGTTCAGAAATAGCAAAAGCATTATAGGTCATGTGTGCGCATTCATCGACTGAATTTGGTGCGTAGACTATAAGTCTGTAGTCGCCATTACCGCCACCCTTTGTTGCTTGTAAATAGGAATCCTGACCAGCTGTAATGTCGCCACCACCAATACCGTAACGCATAACGCTTACAATAACGCAAGGAAGGTCGTAAGAAGCAATGTATGCTATACCTTCTTGTTTGAGGTCAAAACCTGGGCCTGATGAAGAAGTCATTGTGCGAACACCCGTTGCAGCAGCTCCCCAGCACATGGAAATACTAGCTACTTCAGACTCACCTTGAATAAAGGTTCCGCCAGCTTTTGGCATATTTTTAGCCATGTATTCAAGTATTTCACTTTGTGGAGTAATAGGGTAGCCAGCGTAAAATCTGCAGCCAGCTCTTATAGCGGATTCTGCAATGGCTTCATTGCCTTTCATAAGAATTTTTTGCATTACTCTACTCCTTCTTTAATACTGAAAACATAATCAGGGCAAATGCGATAGCAAGAAGCGCAGCCTGTGCAATTTTCTTTAATCACTTCAACAAGTTGATAACCTTTAGAATTGACACGTTTAACAGGTTGAAGAGCCTTTGCAGGGCATACTGTTGTGCAAAGCATGCAGCCTTTACATAGCTCTTCTTTTGTGACAGCAATTTTTTTGCTCATTTTTAACTCCACAGTTTAAGCTTAATTTTATTAGATATAATTCTAATAAATAATTCCTTCTTTTTCAAATAAAAAAAATTTAGAAAAAGAAGGAAGAAATTTTTATCTAATATCTGCTACCGATGTAAGAAATATTTCGGTTTCTGCGTATTTTTCAATACGCAGAAACCTGGGTGTATTTTACTATTTTATATTTTTAGATGTCTTCTACAACTGCT
This sequence comes from uncultured Desulfovibrionaceae bacterium, assembly GCA_964369675.1. Taxonomy (GTDB): domain Bacteria; phylum Desulfobacterota; class Desulfovibrionia; order Desulfovibrionales; family Desulfovibrionaceae; genus CAYJAZ01. Next base: position 15,950 of record CAYJHE010000002.1, read on the forward strand.
TCTTTTACATTCTTAGGCGGAATAAAAGGAACAGCTTCAGGGTTTGCATATAGTCTGTTGTATTCAAATGCATACTTATACCATGCAATGTAGCCTATAAGGACAAGTGGAACCATCAAGAAACCAGCGTAAGAACCAAGTACTCTTGCTGTTGTGAGACCACCGATAAGCATATAAACAAGACCCATAGCACCTTGTACGATAGCCCAGTAAAGACGGTTTGAACGAGGAGGATCAACATCTTTAGGGATATACTTACAGCATGCGCCTGATGTTACAAGAGCACATGAGTCGATTGTTGTAGCTGAGAAGATAGCGATAAAGAAGAATACGAATATCATCATGAATTTAGAGAAAGGCAATGTTTCTAATAAAGCAATCATAGCAGCTGCTTTACTTTGAGTTCTCATGATAGTTTCAAGATCAACGATACCAGCGTTTTGAACATAAAGTGAGTAAGAACCAACAACACCGTAGTTCATGTATAAACCAACAACACCACAAAGCATACCACCAATCAAGATTTGGCGAACTGTTCTACCGCGTGATACACGAGCAATAAACATAGCTAAAAGTGGAGCTGATGAGTAGTTCCAAAGAATTTGGAATTGTGACCAGTCAATATCAAATGTACCTGTAAAGTATGGGTCAGTTCCAAGAAGGAAGAGCCAGAAGTTATCAAATGCGATACCAACTGAGAAAGCCATTTGTTCAAGTACGAATACAGTTGAACCAAATACGATGATAAATGCAGCTAAGAACATACAAAGATATACGTTCAATTTTGAAAGAACACGAATACCACCATTAAGACCCATGTATGTAGACCAAATATAGAGTGCAGTACAAAGACCAAGGATGATAAGGTTCATGAGCATTGTGTGCTCAACACCGATAACTTTAGATACGCAAGCAGCAGCAATTGGAATAGAAACAGCAATACCACCAGCATATGACATCATCATAGCAAGGATAAATACGATGTTTGCAAGTTTACCAATAGGACCACGAGAAACTTTTTCGCCAAAGATAGGTGATAAAATTTCTGTGAAACGTGCTAAAGGAATACGTTTGATGTAAACAATGTAACAGATTGGAAGTGCTGCAAGTACGTTTAGACCCCAAATCCACCACGGACGAAGAAGCATAAATGCCATACCGTATGAAGCAGCGTCGTAAGAATCTTGTGCAACGTGTGCAAATGGAACTTCTTTCAAGTGCATTAATGGTTCCATAGCAGCCCAATAAATTGTACCACCAGCCATACAGGTAACGAAGATCATCGAACCCCAGTCAAAAGTGGTAAATTCAGGTTCTTCATCACCAAAGCGGATGTTACCGTATTTACTAAATGCAAAGTAAACAACTGAACCTAAAACAAAAACTATTGATAATTGGTAGAAAAGACCAGTGTTTTCACCAAAAATTCTGATAGATTTACTTAACCATTGTTCCATGTTTGATGGAACAAAGAAAGAAATAGCAATAAAGCAAAGAAGTAAAATTGAAGGCCAAATCACAAGAGAATAATCTATTATGATTTTATCTTCTTTATTGTTATTTTGACTCATATAGCCCCCTAGACTAAATTTAATCAATACAGATCGTTATTTTGGACTTACTATATAGATGGTAAGAGAGGAACCATCTATATAGTAAGTTGATATGTATGAACTTTTCTATAGAAATGCTTCTATAGAATTAATCCATAATAATAGCTCTTTTTGTTGTATAGTGATCTAAATCACGCGGTTCGTAGATATAGTTTTTGAATACTTCTTTATTCAATTCAATACCTAAACCTGGCTTTGTTGGAAGCTCAAATGCGCCATTTTTCATTACTAATGGTTCAACTAAAACATCAACACGTTCTGGAACAGGAATATATTCTAACAATAAGAAGTTAGGCATACATGCAGAAGCATGGATAGAAGCAGCAGTACAGACAGGACCGTTACAGTTATGAGGAATAACTGGACAGTAGTATGTTTCAGCCATCATAGCAATCTTACGCAATTCGTTCATACCACCTGTGTAGATTGCATCAGGTTGAATATAGTCACAAGCAAACTTTTCTAGTAATTCACGGAATTGGAAACGAGCAACATAACGCTCACCTGTTGCAATAGGTGTTTTTGAAACTTTTTTGAGTTCTACATATGCATCAAGATTTTCTGGTGGAAGTGGTTCTTCAAAGAAAAGGAGATCAAATTCTTCAAATCTTTGAGCCAATCTTTTTGCTTGAGGTAGGTCGTAACGACCGTGTGCATCAACCATAAGTTTGACATCAGGACCAACTGCTTCACGCACTCTGCGAACACATTCAACAGCAACATTTTCTTCATACTTAGTCATTGTATGAGCAGAATAACCAAATGGACTCCATTTCAATGCAGTAAAGCCATTTTCAACAGCTTTTGCAGCACTTTCAGCATATTCTGAAATTTTTGTAGCACCCATTGATGTCTTCATGAACCAGTAGTTTCCGTATGCAGGAACAGTTTCGCGGTAAGGACCACCAAAGAGTTCGTAACATGGAACGCCTAATACTTTACCCTTAATATCCCAACATGCAATTTCAATAGCACTAAGTGCTACGTTTACAAGCAAGTCAGAGCGTAAGAATTGTCCACGATAACGATCTTCCCAAATGTACTCAATAGCAAGAGGATTTAAACCAATAACAGTTCTCTTGTAATCCTCAATAAGTGTACACATGGTTTTCTCAAAAGGTTCTATAGTTGCTTCGCCAATACCTGTGATGCCTTCGTCTGTTTCTACTTCGACGAAAACCCAGTTTCTACGGTGTGCTTCTACTAGATAAGTTTTGATATCCGTAATCTTCATAATACCTTCTCCTTTAAAAGTTGATGCGTATTTACTTTCATAATATGAAAATGATTTTTACAATGTGGATAAAAAAATATAGAATAAATTCATACCCAATTGAGTAAGCCAGATTCATGTACAAAAGTACTTTTACTTATTCTTACTCGCAATAATAATATTTGTCAAGAAAAAATTAAAATTTAATTAAATTGTATGTGTTTTTATCATAAAAAATTTTTCTTTTTTTCTGTGTTTTCCGTATAAAAAATACTTGATTTCTAAAATTTATTTAAAAAAAATAGCGCTTTTTTCAATTAATGAAAACTTAATTTTATATTATGAAACAAATGAGGGCTTATTTAGTCTTTTACCTTCTATTCCAAAAAAGACTTTTTTGGTATAAATAGAGAATGAACTTATATTGCGTGAGAATAATAATGCCACAAATGATGCCAAGTATTCCGACAATAACATAGCTTGTCAGTTCTTCGCCTAAAAAGAAAACACCTGTTGCTACAGCTACAGCAGTAGAAAGATTGATAAAAATGCTCGCAACTTGGCTACCAGCTACCTTTACGCCGTAGTTCCACAATAAAGTCGCGAGGGTAGAATTTACCCATGTTGCGTAAATAAGTACACTTATAGAGGTGGCATTCCATGTTGGCATGGCAAGGGTCTCATTTGTATATGCAATTATAAGTGAGGCTAAACCGCCGCTTAGTGAAATCCAAAACGACATTTCTAAAAGCTTTACTTTATTCAACATTCTGCTAGCAATTAATGTATAAGCAGCCCAGCTTAACTGCGCTATGAGAAACATAATATCGCCTGTATTATATTGTATGCTAAAAAACTGGCTTATTTGGCCTTCGCTCACTAAATAAGTAGTGCTAAAGGTTACTAGAGCTATTCCAAGCCATTGTATAAGAGACAGTTTTTCACGAAATAAAATAAAGGCGAAGAAGGATATAATAATTGGGGAAATAGAATTGATAAGAGCAAGGTTTGTTACTGTTGAGTACTTCAATCCCTCAAGGCAAAAATACATGGTAAGCGGTACAGCAAGAACTCCAAGCACTGAGAACAATATTAAGTTTTTAAAAGTGGGCAGCCTAAACTGTTTTGTTAAAGCTAAATATATAAAAATAGTGATAGCACTTGCTATATACCTTATAAACATAAAGGTTGAAGCGTTGCCGTTGGGTAGTAAGAGCTTATTTGAAAGTGGGTTAAAGCCCCAAATTAGAGCAACTGAAATAAGTACAAGGAAAATTTTTGGAGAAATCATGTTCTATTCCTAAAAAAAGGTAATGTTTATAGTGGAAAAATGTATAAAAATATTTGTTAATAAGTAGTATAATTTCATAAGAAGTGCAAGCCTTTTTAAGGCATTTGCAAAAATAAAATGAAATAATAGAAGATAAATCCACTAAAAAAGATATAAATTCTAATTTACAATAAAAATTTTTATTTTTCATTGAATCTTCGTTGACAAGGAAATGTTTTTTCATTATAATAAAATTAACTTTCAAATTATAAAATAATTTACTTTTTTTTGAGTATGTTTCTACATGCTGTCACTTTTACAAATGAGGTTTATTATGGGTATTGATTACATTTATCGTAACGCGAAACTTCCAAAACTAGCTAAAGTAAGAAGAGAATTTATAGTTGACGCTATAGATGATGTTGTTGCAGAAGTTCGTAAAACAATGGAAGCATCAGGGGTTGAGGGCAAACTAAAGAAAGGCGGAACTATAGGCATAGGCATTGGTTCACGCGGTATCACAAACCTTTCAGAAATAACAAGAGCTGTTGTTGATTGGTTTAAAGATAAAGGAATGCAACCATTTATATTTCCAGCAATGGGTAGTCATGGTGGCGCAACAGCAGAAGGTCAAGTGAGACAGCTTGCTTCTGTTGGCGTAACAGAAGAAATTGCAGGTTGCCCTATTAAATCTGATATGGAAGCAACTGTTGTTGGCGAATACGAAACAGGTGTAAAAGGCATTAAACTCAATGCTTATTTTGATAGACATGGCTTTGCAGCTGATAATGTTTTCTATTTATCCCGTATTAAACCACACCCTGGTTTCACAGGACCTCATGAATCAGGTTTTTGTAAGATGCTCACTATTGGTTGTGGTAAGCATATTTGTGCTGAAACTTGTCACCGCTTAGGTTATGACTTCTTCCCTGGTATCATGGTAGGTATGTCAAAACTTATTTTAGAAAAAATGCCTCATCTTATTGGTGCTTTAGCTATAGTTGAAAATGCATTACATACAACGGCTTTAATTGAATGTGTACCTCATGAAAAGCTTATGGAAAAAGACACTGAAATCTTGCAATACGCAAAAACATGTATGCCTGACCTTCCTTTAAAAGAAATGCACGCACTTAGTGTTGACTTTATGGGTAAGAATATTTCAGGTCCTGGTATGGATCCTAATATCACAGGTCGTTATTTGACAAGCAGAACAGGCGACATCAAGATGGGCGGTCTGTGCGTATTAAACCTTACTAAAGAAGCTTATGGCAATGGTAATGGTATGGGCGCAGCTGATTACATTACACAAAAGATTTTCGACAATCTCAATTTAGAAACTTCCTACCTCAATGGTCTTACCGACCCTGCAACTGTGAAAGATGTTTCTATTCCGCCAATTATGCCAAATGATTACGGCGCAATGTGTATGGCTTTACTCAAGGGTAATACTTTTGATGAAGACCCTATGTTCTGTAGAATCAGAGACACCTTGACCCTAGAAAGATTGCTTGTTTCACAAGCTGTTGTTGATAAAATTATTGATAAGCCTGGTTATACATTAATTGAAGAACCAAGAGAACTTGAGTTTGATTCTGATGGTAACTTAGCTGATAAGTATAAAATTTGGGATACTTTCTAAACACTTATCCCCAAAATTTTGATTTTTCCCTAGAATGTTTTTACAGCGCGATAGATAAAAATCAAAAACACTATAGATGTTTATAATTTTATAAACTTTCACTATCTATATCTCCCATCTCTGAACACCTTATTTGAAGTCTCTTCCCCTTTGAATAAGGTGTTCACCTTTTAAATAAATTGTATATCATAGCTGTTGAATATTAAAGAGAAAAGCCTTGTTCCTAAGAACAAGGCTTTATTTTATGAGATTAAAAATATAATCTTATAATGCTTTTGTGTAGATGTCTACAGCGTCTTTATAAGTTACTTTTCTCTTGTTGTTATTGAGAAGTCTTGTAACAAGTAAAACTGCTTCTGAAATTGCAGGAACATCTTCTTCTTTTACGCCAAAGTCTTTCAAGTTTTGTGGAACTCTAAGGTCTAAAGCAAGAGTGCGGATAGCTTCAATGCCTTCAACAGCTAAAGAGCGTTTGTCTTTGCCCTCAGGGCATACACCCATCATTACAGCAAGTTCAGAGAAGCGGTCGAGGTCTGCAATTACGTTGAATTCCATTACTGGCACAAACATAATTGTGTTTGCAATACCGTGAGGAATGTGGAATTCAGCACCAATAGGGTAAGCAAAAGCGTGAACAGCTGTAACGCCTGAAGTAGCAAAAGCCATACCAGCTAATAAAGAACCGCGAAGCATTGCGCTTCTTGCTTCAATGTCATTACCGTTTGAATAAGCTTTACGGATATTTGGAACAATAAGGCGAATTGCTTCAAGTGCGAACATGTCTGACATAGGAGTTGCAGCAAGTGAAGTGTATGATTCAACAGCGTGGATAAGAGCATCCATACCTGTTGCAGCAGTGATTGCTGGTGGTACACCTATGGTGAGTTCAGGATCTAAAAGAGCAACAGAAGGAAGTAAGTATGGACTTACAACACCTTTTTTGAGTTTTTCTTCGTGATCTGAGAAAATAGCAACAGTTGTTGATTCACTACCTGTTCCAGCTGTTGTAGGAACAAGAATAAGTGGAACACCTGGATTTGGAACAAGATTTATTCCAAAGTATTTCTTGAATGGACCTTCGTTAGTGATTGCAATTGAAACACCCTTAGCAACGTCTTGAGCAGAACCGCCGCCAAAACCAAGGATAGCAGTTGCATTTGATTTCTTATACATTTCTGCAAGTTTTTCAATTACTTCGTAAGAAGGATCTGCTTCTACTTCGTCAAAGCGAGTAAATGCAACATTATTTTCTCTAAGTACATTTTCAACAATATCAACTAAACCAGCTTTTACAATGCCTGGGTCAGTGATGATGAAAACATTTTTAGAACCAAGTTCAGCTAACTCGGTGTGAAGAGTTTTGATGCTGCCGTTTCCAAAAACGATTTTTGGGGTACAGCGAAATAAATCGATTGACATAAAATCTTTCTCCAAATTGAATTTTTATATAATATGTTAGTAAATTCAAATGGTTATTGAATTTACTAACATATCCTAGATATAGTATTAGATTTTTTTATATATGTAAAGCACTTGGCCATGTTTCTGAATTTATTTTTTTGTTTTTATTATCTATAAAAAGTGAATTTTTACTCCATTTATGTATGTTTTGATACATTGCACTTCGTAAAAAATCACTTTTTTTGAAATTTCACAAATATTTTAATTTAGAAACATAATCTAAAATTTCTATTCATAAAATTCAGGAGCTTGCTTGTACTGCTTCCATTCTACAGGGTCGTGGCCAACAACAACGTGAGCACCTAATTCTGTGCGGATGTGATGAATGCGTTGCATTGTTCTTTCTGCTTCGCCAAAGTTCCAAGCAAGACCAGACATTACATTTTCATTTAAGTTTTCAGATGTGTAGCATGAATCAGCTGTGATAAGGAATTTGCCAGACTTTGGTAAGTCAACTAATAAAGACATGTGACCAGGAGTATGACCAGGGGTGAACACTGTTTTGATAGCACCATCGCCAAAGAGGTCAAAATTATCATCTTCCCAACCATTTAAGAAATACCAGTTTACATCTCTGTCAAAGTCTTTGCGTATGTATGCTGCTTTCATGAATGAGTTTGGCACATAAGCATAGTGAATTTCATCTTTTTGTACAATATATTTAGCATTAGGGAATTGTCCAACACAGCCTGCATGGTCTAAATGAAGGTGAGAAAGAATAACATAATCAATATCTTCAGGTTGAACGCCTATGCTTTTGAGGGCATTTAAACAATATTGTTCTTTTGTCATAACAGGGTTATAAGCACCTACAATGCCAGCCCAATGTTCTTCTTTATTATCAACAACTTCAATAGCGTTACCGGTATCAAATAGCACCTTACCTTTTGGGTGGTCGATAAAATAAAATGGTACAGGAACGTCAAAATCTTTGCCTACGTCTTTACCAAAAGTGAAGTATTGTTTTTGCGATTTAAGGATACCTGCTTCAAAAAAATACAATTTCATAATCTACTCCAAGGTTAAAAAATTAACTCCAACAATATGATAAAATCATATACCCAATAAAACTTTATTGAAATATATCACTGCCATGAATCTGTGTCAACAATACTTTTTTTTTCACAATGGCAAAAATGCTCTTTTTTTTTCTCTAGCAGGCTCTATAAGCTATAAAAAAATATTTTCGTAATGTGAAAATAGATTTCAAATAAATAAAATGTGAAAAAATATACAAAATGCAATACGCATTTACAGATAAATTTAAATTATATATATGTGAAAATATTGATAATTTTTTATTTTTTAAAAAAATAATTGTTTGAGTGGTTAAACAGTTTGATTTCTATTTTTTTTTGCTTTTTCTAAAAAAAAAATTAAAACTAAAAAAAATATATTTTATTTACTTTTATTATGTTGAAAATAAAGGATTTTTTTTATTTTTATTTTTTTATTTTTTTTATCAATTATTTCTTGCAAAATCTTTTATTTTATATTAACTTTGTCGGTGAACTATTTTTTTTCCGGAATTTTGTTTAATTTTTTAACTGTATTGAGGTATCATTATGACTATGAGAAGAGCTATTTTGAACATCAACAATGTAGAGAGAGACGTTTTATGCAACGAACAAGATATGCTTGTTGATGTTTTGCGTAAAATGGGTCTCACAGGCACAAAAGCAGCATGTCGTTCAGGGCATTGCGGTGCGTGTAGCCTTATTTTAGACGGTAAAATCACACGCGCTTGCCTTCGTAAAATGAAAAATATCAAAGACTACGCTGTTATTGAAACCATTGAAGGTGTTGGAACAGCTACAAATCTTCATCCTTTACAGCAAGCATTCCTTACTTATGCTTCTGTGCAATGTGGTTTTTGTTCACCTGGCTTTATCTTATCTGCTAAAGCTTTATTGATGAATAATGCAAGTCCAACACGTCAAGAAGTGCGTGAATGGTTTACAAAGAACAATAATATTTGTCGTTGTACTGGCTATAAGCCTATTATAGATGCAGTTATGGCTGCTGCCGCTGTTATGCGCGGTGAAAAAACAATGGATGACATTTGTCCAAAACTTCCTGCTGATGGAAAAATTTATGGTTCTGCCTTCACAAAGCCAAAGGGTGTCGCTCGCGTGACAGGAACTTGTGACTTTGGTTCAGATATTGCTTTAAAAATGCCTGTAGGCACTTACCACTTAGCTGTTGTGCTTGCAAAAACACACAGAGCTACAATAAATAGCATTGACGATTCAAAAGCTCTTGCTATGCCTGGCGTAAAAGCAGTTATCACAGCTAAAGATGTGAAGGGTACAAATAGATTTATTGCAGCTCAAGGTATTGTGCATTCGCTTTGCCCTGGCAGAGAAAGACCAGTTATTGCTGACAAAGAAGTATATAGATACGGAGATGTTGTTGCACTTGTTGCAGCTAACTCGCGTGAAGAAGCAAGAGCTGCTGCTGAACTTGTAGAAGTGAATTACACACAAAAAGCACCTATGCTTAACTTTATGGATGCAGCAAAAAAAGATGCAGAAGAAGTGCATGCTGGCATTCCAAATATTTATATGGAAATACCATTATATAAAGGTGAAGACCCACGCCCTATTTTTGAACGCGATGACGTGACTGTTGTTGAAGGTGCGTTTAGCACAACAAGACAACCGCATCTTCCTATCGAACCTGATGTCATACAAGCATACCCTCAAGACGGCGGTATTACTATACAATGTAAGACACAATTTGTCTTTGGTATTATAGGCCAAATGGCAGAAGCGCTTGGTATTGAAGCTTCAAAAATCCGTGTTATAGGAAACCCTGCTGGCGGTAGTTTTGGTTATAGTATGTCACCAGCAAACTATGCTCTCACAGCTGCTTGCGCAATCGCTTTAAACGCGCCTGTTTCTTTAGACCTTAGCTATGAAGAACACCAACACGTCACAGGTAAGCGTTCACCTGTGTTCTCGAATGCTCGCCTTGCTTGTGATAAGAAGGGTAAGTTAGTAGCAATGGATTGTATGCAAGGTATTGACCATGGCGCCTACAGTGAAATGGCTGGTGCGCTTACAACGAAGGTATTGCGCTTTATTGGCTATTATTACGATATTCCAAATATGCGTGCTCTTACAAGAACTGCATTCACAAACTCAAACTTCGGTACAGCATACAGAGCTTTTGGTTCACCACAAACCTATATGATGAGTGAACAAATTATTGAAATGCTTGCAGAAAAAATGAATATCGACCCATTTGAATTCCGCTATCAAAACCTTGCAAAAGAAGGCACTTTATCAACAACATCAGTTCCTTACCGCGACTATGTTATGGATAAATTGATGGACATGGCTCGTCCTTATTATGAAGAAGGCAAGAAAAAAGCAGCTAAACTTTCTACTGACAAAGTTAAATACGGCGTTGGTATTTCGCTTGGCGGTTACCATGTTTCTAAAGTGCCTGATGCTGCAAAGGTGGACTTAGAGTTGCGTAAGGATAATGGAATTAATGTGTATGCATCATGGGCTGATGTAGGTCAAGGTGCTGACTTTGGTTTGCTTGCGCACGCGCACGAATCACTCAAGGCTCTTGGAGTAAAAGCAGAACAAATTCACCTTATTATGAACGATACTGCGACTTGCCCTGACACTGGTTCAGCCTCAGGTTCGCGCTCTCACCACGTTGCAGGTATTGCAATCATAGATGCAGCACAGCAAATGCTTACTGCTATGAAAAAAGACGACGGCTCTTACCGCACTTGGGATGAAATGGAAGCTGAGGGTCTCCCAACTCGCTTCTATGGCAACTATTCAGACCATTCTTCCGACCTCAACCCAGACACAGGGCATGGCTATGGTAACGTAGCGCAAAACTATGTTGTGACTGTTGTTGAAGTTTCAGTTGATGTTGAAACAGGTAAGGTGACTGTTGAAAATGGTAATGTTGTTGCAGACATAGGCACAATTGGTAGTGAGCATGCTGTTCTTGGTCAAGCTTGGGGTGGCTTTGCACACGGTGTAGGCTTTGCGCTTAGCGAAGATTATGACGATATGCAAAAACACGAAACACTTCGCGGTGCTGGTGTAGCAAAATGTACAGATGTGCCTGATGACATCAATATCCATTTCCACATAACACCAAGAGAAAATGGACCTCATGGCTCTACTGGCTGTGCAGAAGGCTTCCAATCTTGTGCTCACGTTGCAATCATGAATGCTATCAAGAATGCAACAAATGTGCGTATAACAACACTTCCAGCTTCACCTGAAAAAGTAAAAGCAGGGATTGATGCACTTGCACAAGGCAAAGAGTTTAAGCAAGAAGCCTTTGACTTAGGTTGTGAACTCTATGAACGCTTGGAATATTTGCATAATAAATATGTAGTTAATAAATAGTGCAGTTTATAAAAAACTGCCTTAAATAGAAAAAAGCTTTTCTTCTTAAAAATAGAGAGGGAAAGCTTTTTTTGTGTTTTGTTACAAAGTAATATATAGTGTCGTCAAATTCATTCTTTTTTTACTTGAAAAAAATACAAAAAAAAGGCAAGCTGATTAGGAAATAACTATATAAGGAAAGAATCATGCACAGCTTCGCGCAAGAAATACTAGAGAAAATAAAAAATAATACGCCATTAGTGCAGGTTACAATAATAGAACAAGATGGTTCAACTCCGCGAACAGCAGGAACAAAGATGCTTGTTTTTGAAGACGCATCAATAAGTGGCACAGTTGGTGGTGGTTTATATGAAGCAAAAGCTATTGAATTTGCAGTAAATTTGCTAAAAAATAAGCAAAATATCCCAGAAAATCAAGCCCACTTTCTTTCCTTTGATATGAAAGTTAAAGATAAGCCAACAGATATGGATATGATTTGTGGTGGTGCTTTACGCTTGCTTCTTGAATACATTGCGCCAAGTAGTGAAAATTTAAATTTTTATCAATCTCTTGCACAAAGCGATGCAAATAATATTGCTTGTGTTGTTGTTACAAAACTATCTTATGAAAATAAAATAGAGCGAGCAAAAGCGCGTATTGAAAAAGCTCTTGTAGGCAAAGCGATTGAACAAGAAATCAATATTTCATTATTACCAAAGGAAGTTCTTGAAATCATTAAAGAAGATAAAGATATTCCCAATTACTTTAGAGAAAATGAAGAGTACTGCTTTGATACTATCAAAAAACCCTACACTCTTTATATCTTTGGCGCAGGACATGTTTCGTGTGAACTTGCTAAGATTGCGGAATATTTAGATTTTAAGACTGTGGTTTTAGACGATAGAGAAGAGTTTTGTAATAAAACGCGCTTTAGCAAAAGCAAAACTATTGTCTTGCCAAGCCTTGATAAAGAGCATATAGCATCTTTTCTCACTAGTGAAGCCCCTTCTAAACAAGAAGGTATTATTATTGTCACCCGCGGACACGCAAGAGACAAAGAAGTGCTTGAATGTGCTTTAAAAACTTCCGCCAACTATATTGGCATGATTGGCAGTAAAAGTAAAAAGCAAGCTACTTATAATCGTTTGCTAAATAGCGGGTATACAGAAGAAGATTTGCAAAGAATATATTCGCCTATAGGTCTTTCAATAGGCGCGCAGTCTCCTGAAGAAATTGCTATAAGCATTTGCGCTCAGCTCATACAGTGGAGAGCAAATAAGCTTAATAGTTAGGGGTTAAAGATAGCTATGTATAATACTATTTCATGCATTATTTTAAGTGCTGGCTATTCTTCGCGCATGCACAAGTGCCATAAAGCTTTGCTGCATTTTGAAGAAGAGAATAAACGTGAGTTTATGCTTGAAAAAGTTGTTAATACTTTTAAAAGTGCATGTATAAGCAATGTTTATGTTGTGCTTGGGCATGAAGAAGAAAGAATACGCTCTTCGCTTAAAGACTTAGATTGCAATTTTATTGTTAATAATAATTACGATAAAGGTATGTTTTCTTCTGTTGTAGCTGGGCTTTGCGCACTTGACTCAAGTGTAGAAGCAAGCTTTATTCTCCCTGTAGATGCGGCACTTATCAAGTCAAGCACTATAAAGAAGATGCTTGAATATAGAGAAACAAGCATCTTAGAGAAAAAAAACAAAGCTGTTTATATTCCCACTTTTTTAGAAAAATGCGGGCATCCTCCTTTGATTGAAAAAGAACATTTTGCACCTATTATACATTTGCAGAAATACGAAAATAATCCAGAATTTAGAGGGCTTAAAGGGTATTTTTCAAGCTTGTTTACAAGCGATGAAGAGGAATTAAAGTCATGTTTTTTAAATTCACGCGACCCATACTTTATAAAAGAAAATAATTCTAAACTTGCTTTTGTCCCCCTTTGTGATGCGGGCATTGTTTCTGATATAGACGATGAAGAGCAGTATGAAAAAGCACTCAACTTTTTATCAGAAACTAAGAATAGAAAAAATCCAGATATTTATGAAGCTTTTCATTTACTGATTT
>CAYJHE010000002.1:29598-38759 GCA_964369675.1 uncultured Desulfovibrionaceae bacterium
TTCCAAGAAGAACAAAAAGACATATTTGTAAGGTTGCTTTAGGTGCTTTGCGCTTAGGTTTTCATCTTTCAAAGGCTTTAAAAATTGAATTTAGTTTGTTAAACTGCATATGTGGCGGATTGTTGCACGATATTTGCCGAACACAAAGAAAGCATGCAAAAGTGGGGAGTGAGTTTTTAAAAACTTTTTCTTGGTATACTTTGTCAGCTATTGTTGCATCTCACACAAATTTACCTAAGGAAGTGTTGAAGAAAATTGATATAGACTTTGAAGAAGCTTTAGAAAGCGAAGATGTAGCTAGCTTAGTAGACGATGTAGACTTTCTCTATCCAGCTATATGTGTGCACTTAGCAGATAAATTTTATAATTCAGATCAACACATTACCTTAGAACAAAGGCATGAAAACATAAGACAAAGATGTAGTGATGATGTGCTTGCATTAGAAATGATAGCTAAGAGAGAAAAGCTTTCCTTGAAAGTGAAGAGTTACTTTGATTTAACCTGTGGTTTAGACGCTTATATCTGTGTTGAAAAGATGTGTGACCATGAATATGAAAGTAAAATGTTTGAATTAGAAAAAAAATTTAATACATATTTTTCTGGTGATTAAAATTAAATAGTGGTCAACTAAGGAAGTAAGATGAAAACTATAGGATTATTAGGCGGAATGAGCTGGGAAAGCACAGCATTATATTATAAGATAATAAATGAAACAGTTAAAGAAAAATTAGGCGGACTTCATAGTGCTAAAATACTTCTCTATAGCGTAAATTTTGCTGAAATTGAAGAATGTCAAGCAGAAGAAAACTGGTCTAAAAGTGCGCAAATACTTGCAGAGGCAGGACTAAAACTCGAAAAAGCCGGTGCTGACTATCTGTTAATTTGCACAAATACTATGCATAAAGTTGCAAAAGAAGTACAAGAAGTGCTCACTATTCCACTTATACATTTAGCACAAGAAACTGCAAGGGAAATTGTAGAGCAAGGTATTGATAAAGTAGCATTATTAGGTACAAAATACACAATGAAAGAAGATTTTTATAAAGAAAAATTGATTGAAAGTGGGCTTGAAGTTCTTATTCCAAATGACGAAGATATTGAAATTGTAAATTCTATCATTTACAAAGAATTGTGCTTGGGTAAAATAAAAGAGACATCAAGAGAAAAATACAAAGAAATAATACAAAAACTTGTAGACGAAGGTGCAAAAGGTATAATCCTTGGCTGTACAGAAATTGCTTTACTTATAAATCAGAAAGATGTTTGTATACCAGTTTTTGATACCACATTAATACATGCAAAAAAAGCGGCACTGTTATGTGTTGAGAATAGTGACTAACTGTTTGAAATACATTATTTAAAAGACTTATTGTTATTTTTGTAAAGATATGATAGAAAGGCTGTTCATTAGAGGGTTTTTAAAAATCCCATGCAAAGATGCTTTTTGTAAACATCTGTATAAGTAATTCAAAAATAACTTAGCCTAGTTTTGAATGTGATTAAAATATATAAATAAAACGAAATGAGGACAACATGATTCTAGCAGTAGCAGCATTAATTTTTGGTTTGATACTTCTTGTATGGAGTGCAGATAAATTTGTTGACGGTGCAGCGACATCAGCAAAGTATATTGGTATTTCACCCTTGATTATTGGTATGGTGATTGTAGGTTTTGGAACATCTGCCCCAGAAATGCTTGTTTCAGCTCTTGCTGCAATAAATGGTAATAGCGGAATAGCTCTTGGCAATGCTTATGGGTCAAATATTGCAAATATCGCTTTAATTCTCGGTGTTTCAGCTCTTATTGCACCAATTACCATTCATGGAAAGGTGCTAAAGAAAGAATTACCAACACTTGTTCTTGTTACAGTACTTTCCTTTTTCTTGCTTTATGACTTAGAATTATCTCGTTTAGATGCCTTTATACTGCTTGCAGTCTTCTTCCTTATCATGGGAAATACAATCTATAAAGGAATGAAAGCGAAAAACACAGTTTCTAAAGCAAGCAAGCAAAATAGTGAACAAATTGCAGAAAATATAGAAAGCGAAATAAGTGAAGAAAAAGAAGAAATAGACATTAAGAAGTCTATTTTTTGGCTTATTCTTGGTTTAGCATTGCTTATTGTTAGTTCACGTATGCTTGTTTGGGGTGCAGTTGAAGTTGCGAAAATGTTTAATGTAAGTGATATTATTATAGGTTTGACAGTTGTTGCTATAGGAACTTCTTTGCCTGAACTTGCCTCATCTATTGCTGCGGCAAAAAAGAATGAACATGAAATAGCCTTAGGAAATGTGCTTGGTTCAAACCTATTTAACACATTAGCAGTTGTTGGTATAGCAGGTAGCATACATCCATTTGCCGTTCCACTTGAAATGCTTACACGCGACATGTCAATTATGACATTACTCACGCTTTCACTCTTCTTATTTGGTTATGCAAAAAGCAAGAAAGAAGGTTGTATAACACGCTTTAAAGGCGGCTTGTTAGTATGTATATATGTGGCATATACAGTTTGGCTTGTCTCACTAGTTATTTAAAAAAACAAAGTTATCAAAAAATACTTTTTAATGAATATTATCGTATACCTTCTTATACTAAAAAAGGTATACGATTTTTTTTGAGCTGTTTTAAATTAGTGCGAATTTAAAACAAACTTAAAGGGTGAATTAAAGCTTTATAAAGGTTTTGCTTCATCAAAGCGTTTGACAGGTAAGTGACATGCTCCTCTGCCCGTTCTTGCAGTGAAGTCTTGATGATAGTCTTCAGCAGCAAAGAAAGCAGGAGCAGGAGATATTTCAGTTACAACATTATATTTTTTATCAATTAAAAGTTTTTTAAGTTTGAGAGCAATTTCTTCTTGTTCTTTATCGGTGTAATAAATCACACTTCTGTATTGTGTTCCAAAGTCAGGACCTTGCCTGTTTAATTGAGTAGGGTCGTGTATTTCAAAGAAAAAACGAGCTAAAGTTTCATAATCGACTATTTCTGGGTCGTAGAGAACTTTTACAACTTCTGCATGTCCTGTATCACCTTTTGATACCTGTTCATAAGTTGGAAAAATAGTTGTGCCGCCCATATAACCTGAAATAACTGTAATGACGCCTTTTATTTGTGAAAAACCATCCTCAACTCCCCAAAAACATCCGCCTCCAAAAAAAGCTGTTTGAGGAAAAGCTTTTTGATTTTCATGTAATGCTAAAAAGTTCATAGATACTGAATTTACACAATGTCTCACATTTTTTTCTGTAAACCCTTCACCTTCAAAGACATGTCCTAAGTGTCCGCCGCAATTTGAACAAATTATTTCAGTTCTGTGCCCATCTGCGTCAGGAACTCGTAATACCGCTCCAGGAACAGCATCATCAAAGCTTGGCCAGCCACAATGTGAATCAAATTTATCATATGAAAAGTAAAGTGGTGCATCGCATTGCCTACAAGTATAGATTCCTTCTTTTTTATTATTAAGTAATTCGCCTGAATACGGCATTTCTGTGCCTTTATTTATTATAATGCGCGCTTCTTCAGGAGTTAATTGATTGAGTTTCATATTTCTTCCTTTTCCAATTTGTTCAAGTTGGGCTTTATTCTCTTGTGCATTTGTTGTTATTTGATCGTTATTTGTTTTTGAAATCGCTATAGTATCGTTATAAAGAGTAAAAACCGCTACAGAAGTCACTATGACTAAGACTAAGAGTATGCATATTTTAAAACATGTCTTCATATATTCTCCTTATATTTTCTCTCATATTATAATATAATTATTATATTCGATAAGGTCAACATGTGCGAGAAAAAATGCTTTGTGGAGAATTTAATTATACTATTTTATCTGTATAATAATTTCTTTTTGCACAAAATAAAATCTACTTTTCTTAAAATTGCTTTGAGAGAAATGTACTCAAGAGCACTTAATATGAATTTTTTTCAATCCCTTCTAAAACTAAAAGCAATTCTCTTTCCCCTGGAAAAGTTTCGCTAATATATGACCTTGTAATATGACTTGAACTTGCCTTTATATTCCATTGGCCATTTATGCGTGTCAGTGTTATTTTAAGCGGTTGGTATTCTTTTAGTATTCTTGCCATTGTCATATCAAACTCCTTTATTAAAATTCTTGACAGTAGTTTGCAAATGTTATACTTTTTAAATTAGAAGATACATTACATTTTTTGTTCATTAATAATTTTATAGTGAACACTTGACTTTTTCAGCAGAAGTGTTAAATTAAAAGTAGAACATGTTCAACTTTTTGTCAAGTAAAAACATTGAATTTTTTCTAATAAAATTTTATTGTTCTAGTGTTAAATACTAAGCTATTGATTTTATAACAAATAACAAGTAGGGATTATTATGAGCTTTGGATCAAGATTAAAAGAAGAAAGAAAAGCAAAGAAGCTTACACAAGAAGAATTGGCAAAAGCAACTATGGTACATAAGACTTCTCTTCTTTCCTATGAAAAAGAAACGGTTTCACCTCCTGCTTCTTTTCTTGAAAAACTTGTTGCCCTTGGGTTTGATGTTAATTATATCATTTCAGGTCTGAAGAATTTTTCAAGCTATGGAGTTGAAAGCGAAAATGAAGCTGTAGAAGATGAGTCAAATGTATATATTCCTCTTGTTGATGCAGTACTTTGCGCTGGACATGGCAGCCTAGAAACTCAAGACAATATCTTGGATACAATTCCTTTTCCACGCTCTTTTATTGAACAAAAGGGTAATCCTAAAAACATGGTTTTGTTCAGGGTTTCAGGCGATTCAATGACGCCTACAATTAATGATAAAGACATGGTATTGGTAGATCAATCAAAGAAACAACTCGAAACTGGCAAAATCTATGCTGTTGGTTTTGAAGATGTTATTTATTTAAAACAGATTGATTTTATGCCAAAAACACTTGTTTTGAAGTCCCACAATAAAGACTACAAAGACATCGAACTTAGTGTGAATGAATATAATGATGAACACTTTAGAGTTATTGGTAAGCTTCTTTGGGTTAGCAGAGAATTTTAACTTTTAATCAGCATAAAAGTCGTTCAGCGGCAATAAAAAAGCTTTCAAAGCTCATAATAAACTTTGAAAGCTGATTTCTACTCACGCGTAGTTGTTAGTATTGTTATTTTTCTGCTTATGCAGGTCTTCCTGCCATTAGATCTGTTTTCTTACTTGGGAAAAGTGATTGCTTTGCTACTATTAAGCCTAGAGCGAGCAAGAGTATAGCAAAGATTAATTGCAGTAGATTTGCTGAGAATGAGCCTGTATTATTCAATATTTTAGTAATATTTCCATTAATAAGAATACAAAGTGAAGTTACGGTAATCAAAAGCATGCTATACATTGGAATGATTAACATAAAGTTTTTCTTACCTGTTCTTTGAAGGAAAACAGATACAGCAATTAAAGCAAGTGCTGCAAGTAATTGGTTTGCTGAGCCAAACAAAGGCCAAATGCTTTGGTAGCCACCAAGTGCGAGGAGAAGACCCATGAATAAAGTAATAAAGGTTGCAAAATAATTAGAGCTGATGAAGCGTAGAGTAGCTGAATCAGGAACTTTGCCGTCAACATGGAATATTTCTTGGAAAGAAAGTCTGCCAACACGAGCCACTGAGTCAAGTGAAGTGAGCGCAAAAGCTGAAATAGCTAATGTAATCAAGGTAAAGATCACATCGCTTGGTAAGCCGATTTGTGAAAGAAAGGAAGCTAGTGCATTTGCAAAAATTGTTGGCGGTGTGCCTTGTGGCATGGTTGTAGATGTTGCAAGTGCACCAACAGCAACTAAAGCAATAACAGCAAGGAAGCACTCAAGAAGCATACCACCAAAGCTGATAAGTTTCATATCTTTTTCAGAATTAACTTGTTTAGAGGAAGTTCCTGAAGAAACAAGAGCATGGAAACCTGAAATAGCACCACAAGCAATAGTGACAAAGAGCATTGGGAATAAATATTGACCTTTTACTGTGAAAGCAGTAAATGCAGGTAGGTTCATTGCTGGTTGTGCAACTAAAATTCCAACAAAAGCAGCTAAGAGCATTGCAAGAAGGAGGAAGGAGTTGAGGAAGTCACGCGGTTGCAATAAGAGCCAGACAGGAAGTACTGATGCTACAAAGATATAGCCAAAGGTGAAAATAAACCAAACTTGCTTTGATGCAAAGATTGGGAATGTAAGTCCTAAGAAAAGAGCTAAGACTAGTGTTCCCATACCAATAAGGCACTGCATTGTAGTAGAGGGTTGCATCTTTCTAAAGTAAAGTCCAAGAAGAAGAGCAAAAACCATGAAAATGATTGAAGTTGATGCTGTTGATGCTCCAGATACATTTGCCTTTTCATTCACAAAACCATTGAAAGTGCCTGAAACAATATCAGCAAATGCTGCAATAACAAGTATACAAAAGAGCCAAACAAATATTAAGAAAAAGACTTTACCACTTACACCTATGTATTTTTCAATTAAAACCGAAATAGTTTTACCTTGATTTCGTACTGATGCATACATAGATGAAAAATCTTGTACTGCGCCAAAGAAAATGCCGCCAACTAAGATCCAAGCAAGTACAGGAACCCAGCCAAACATAGCTGCAATGATTGGACCATTGATTGGACCAGCACCTGCAATTGAAGCAAATTGATGTCCAAAAAGCACTGCTTTTGAAGCTGGAACATAGTCTACACCATCTTTGTGCTCATGCGCTGGTGTTTTGCGCGAACCGTCAATACCCCAAATTTTTTCAAGGTATGTGCCATAAACAAAATACGCTACCAGTAATACTAAGGCTGAAATAGCTAATAGGATAGCACCATTCATAAAAAATCCCCCAAACATTCACATGTTTAAAATAATCTCTATAGCTATATCTTAAATAAGCTATAGTCAAGTAAAATGTGAGGAGTATTAAAATTTAGCAAATAAAATTATGTGTATATTTTGTGGTAGGAAAATATTTTTAAGTGTAAAACTATCAAAAAATTATTAAAAACAATATTACTTGATTAAACTACTATGTGAAAAAATCTTCTAAGGTCTCGCATTTTTTATTTCTCTGTATATTCTATCTACAGAAGAAAGTAGCTCAAAAGAAAGATTCCAATTTATTTCCAAAGCCATTTTAAGGTTGAGAGCAAAAATATATTTGGCTTTGAACTCTCTTGAAATTTCTTCAAAGCTTTTACCTTCAATCAATTGTTTAATGGTGTTTGCCTGAAAAGTTGCTATTTCACCTGTTGAAGCAGACAAAGCAAAAAGTGCGCCATGCTCAACATCAGCAATTCCGTTTTGTGTAAATGTTGGAACTTTTTGTCTTAAAATAGGGCTAAGTAATTCAGTGTATTTGATATAGTCATTTCCTAATCCATTGGTCAGGTATATAGCGTCTACTTGCGGAGCAATTTCATTATGACACTGTATGCGAGCATTAATATTAAATTCTATTGAGTCGGTAAACTGTTGAATCTTGCCTTCAACAAGTTCAAAGCCTAAGTCCTTAGCTGCTTTTTTTATTTCACGATAGCCTGCATCGCTCCTGCCTCTGCTTGTGTCTTCATAACATATACCTAAGCTTTCAAAGTCGATAGTGTCTTTAAAAATTTTAAGGCTGTTAGCTATATGTCCTTCTTCAATAGGGGTAAAGAAGTGTGGATTTACAAATAGTTGATTTTGTGTGCTTAATTCTGATAGATTTGAATCGTTTAATGCAAAAGCAAGAATATTGACATTTTGTATTTGCCTATTCACTTCTAAAGCTGCAGCAGAGCCAAAGGTAAGAATAAGGTCGATGTCATTTTGTTCCTCTATTCTTTGTTTTAGCCCAGAAACCTTTTGTTCTAGTATTTCCTGATGCCAAGAGGCTGAATAATAGGCATCTTTAACAAAGCTAATATAACTACCACCTGCTTTTGTTGCGAGCCAATTCCATAAATCTTCGCTTGTATAGCCTTTTTCTAAGAAAATACGAGCTGAGTCTATAAGCTTTTCTTTGTCGAGTGCTATGGCAGTTGAGTCTAAAAGTTGATTATACTTTTGAAAATGTCCGCCTTCAACATAGGCTATGCGTAACTTTGCAAAGGCTTGAGTAGGAATAAGATTAAGCAAAAGAAATAGGGTAAAAGATAATGAGAGGAGGTTGATTTTTTTCATAGCTATATTCCACTAAATTTAGAGATAGGAGAGAACCTTTTTGACAAAGTTTTGTGTTTCTTTAAATGGAGGAATGCCTTTATACTTCATGACATTACCCGGACCTGCATTATATGCGGCAAGAGCAAGTTTGAGGTCTTTGAAGCGTAGTATTTGTTCTTTGAGATACTTTGTTCCAGCATCTACATTTTTTGAAGCATTAAAAGGTTCGTCTAAACCTAGATCTTTTGCAGTTTCTGGCATGATTTGCATAGCACCTTGTGCGCCAACGTGCGAAACGGCATCTGCAATAAAGTTTGATTCCGTTCTTATTACGGCAGAAATTAATTTTTCTGAAATATCATGCTTTTGACTAGCAAGTCGTATGATTTTTTTCCAATTAATGTCTTTGTTATCCAGCTCTTTAAATGTTCTAAAGGTGAGCATGCGAGGATTTAAGAGCATTTTAGCGTGTGGTGAAAGAGCATAGACATCTATGTCGTTTATTAAATGCTCTTGCTTGAGTGGGGAAGGTGCGATAAAACCTTGTTTTGCTCTGTAGTGTGGCTGTATTTTTTGTGCTTGCTTATATTCCACTGTGCTTTCTTGCATGAGGATTTGAGCGTTCAAATTTGTTTTGAAACAAAAAAAGGCAAGTACACATGAAATAAAGATTTTTATCATTGCAATGAAAAGTAGATTTCAACAATATTTGAACCATCTTCGTTTGAGTAGCATTGATGGTTAGAAACTGCCTTAACTAAGTGAATGCCAAGCCCACCTATTGGTCTGTCGTCGGCATTTAAATTAATATCTGGCTTTTTTGCTTCATCAAAAGGATTAAAAGGATGACCCCAATCTTTAAACCAAATAGCGTAATAAGGTTGATTGTCAAAGCAAATTTTTCTCACACCAAATTCAATATTTTTTTCTTCTTTGTCTAAACCTCTATAGGCGTAGTTGATGATATTGACCATAATTTCTTCAATGGCTAATTCAATCATCGAAAGCTTAGGAGAAGATGCTTCAATTGATTCGTGTAAAAATTTGAC
>CAYJHE010000003.1:0-38675 GCA_964369675.1 uncultured Desulfovibrionaceae bacterium
CAGTTGATGTAGATAAGAAAAGAATTTCACTCACAATGAAAAGGTAAAAACAAAAGGCATATTTCTAAAAAGAAATATGCCTTTATTTTAATTTTATATTAGCTTGCTTTAATTGAACTTATTTCAGCCTTAAGCATTTGTAAAAGCTCTTTTGCTTTTTCAGGTTCCTTATTTGCAATATTGTTTAATTGAAAAGGGTCTTCCTTTCTGTAGTAGAGCTCATCTTTTTCAGGCACATCTTGCGTTGCCCCTGTTGTACATGTCCAAATACTTTCGTCTTCTTCGCCATAAGGGTCTTTATTCATAATATCAGGCTGTTCGTCATTCAAGCCACGCTTAAGCCAGTGAATATAGGAATAATCCTCTGTAATAATTGACCAAGACATTCCGCAATAGCCACTTATAACATGCTCTCTGATTTTATCCACCTTTCCTTCTATAAGTGGGAAGAGTGAAATCCCCTGTACATCTTCTAAGACAACTGGTACAACGCCAAAGATTGGACTTGTGTCTTGATTTTCTAATAATCCAAGCGCATCCATCATAGTTGCACCAATATCCACATTTTGAACAAAGGAAGAAATTCTTTGCGGCTTTGCTTCTGGCACACGCATTAAAAGTGGCACATGAACAAGCTCTTCATAAGGCCAAGGGCGACACTTACGCATAATGCCATGCCCATGCTCACCTTTACCCATTGGTTGTCCATGGTCAGAAGCGATGATGATAAGCGAATTATCATACAAGCCTTCTTCTTTTAATGTATCTATAACCTTGCCTACCCACTTATCACAAAGGCTCACTTTTTCAGCGTATAGCGCGCGAATATGCTCGCATTCTCTGTCAGTGATACGTCCTTCCACAGGAGTCCAAGGCGCAAGCATAAGCGGATTTCCTTCATAATCTGGGTCATAAGGACAATCTGTACCTTCCCACACAGAAGGCGCGTCCCATGGTTCATGCGGGTCAAAACTGTCTATCCATAAAAAGAGCGACCTGTCTTTATTACGTTTATTCTTTATCCAATCAATAGATTCGCGCGCAACCACACCAACAAAGTTGTCTGCATCAGACTTCCAATCTTTTCTAAATTTCAAATAGCAGTCTATTTCATCAATCAAAGCTTGGCTTGCATCGTCAATCATTTCACCTTTTTCATTATAAATCATGCTTGCAGAAGTAAAATCTTCTGCTTTTCTTGTTGGGTCCTCGGGCAAATCTTTATAAGTCATATGGTCTAATTCATGCCCTGAGCAGAAAATAACATTGTCAAAACCGCGAGAATAGCAATATTTTGGCAAGCGCATAGGCGGCGTATCAAAAACAATACAGCTTTGCACATTCTTACCCCAAAGTGCGTCTGCTATAGTGGTATCATCGGCTGTGAGAGCCTGCCAGCCAGCAAAAGGCAAGGTATAACGCCCTGTCATGATAGCACGGCGCACAGGAATTGTCGGTAAACCTTCGCTGTACACATTTTCAAAAAGTATATTTTCCTTTGCAAAAGCATCGAAATTTGGTGTTTTCACAACTTTATTACCATAGCAACCAAGATAGTTGTATTGCAAGGTGTCAAGCATGATAAATATGACGTTTTTTACCTTTTCTTTTAACATTTTATCTCCTAAATAATTATATTTTTTAAATTTTTATTGAACTTTTCTCTTTTCTGATATAAAGATTAAGAACGTGAGGTAGAGTATGACTGTTGATGTTGATCTTTTGAAAAAGAATAGCCTAGATTTGAATATTCCACTTATAGTTGATACGTCAAAGTCTTGGGCAGAAGCACTTGAACTTGCTGTGCCCTTTAATGTGAAGAAGCATAATACTCTATCGAGTTTTTCTTCTTGCTCCACTGATTTTTTCTTTGTTGAATCTGGTTTTTTTCAGTTCAAATACTATAATGCTCAAGGAAAGATGCGCTCAACCACATGTTATGGACCTAATACTCTTATTTCTTTGGCTTCTTCTATTATTGACAAAACAAAGAACGATTCAAATACTTATTGTCTCAAAGAAGGTAAGGTTTGGCGTTTTGAGGGAAAGCTTTTTCAAGATTACGAATTTTATAAAAAATATCCTCATCTTATCCATGAAGCACTCAAGCATTTGAGCACTAATTTAATGATACACACTGTCTACACCACAAATATGGTGATAGATCCACCTATAGAACGCGTTTCTCGCTTCTTGCTTGCTCTTTATGTTGAAAAGGAAAACAAGGGCTTTTTCCCACATTTCAGCCACCAAGAGATGGCTGAAATGCTCAGTATTCACCGTGTAACCTTTACAAAAGCCATACAACAACTCAAGCAAGAAAACATTGTCACCTATATCAATCAAAAAGAATTAAAAGTGATTGATTTAGAAAAGCTTATTCTCTTTTCAGGGCTTGTTTCTCCTGAAATTTGAAGCCTTTATAATTGTTCAATTCCAATAACCGTATTTGGCAGCCATGTTGCAAGTCCAGGGAAGGCGGTCACAATCACCACGCCAAGAATAATCAACATTAAAAATGGCACTATACCTCTGAATATGGTCACCATAGGGATTTTTGTTGCAACACCTGCCAGCGCAAATACAACAACACCTACAGGCGGCGTAATTTGCCCCATTTCCATAACCATTACAGAAACAACACCAAACCATACAGGGTCAAAACCAAGGGCGACAATGCTTGGAAAGAGTGAAGGTAAAATCAAAGTAAGCATAGGCATAACATTCATCACGCAGCCAAGTATGATAAATACAAAGATAATAATAGCAAGAATGATATATCTGTTGAGGTCAAAGCCGGTAAGCCAATCAGCAATTTCAAATGGCAAACGCGTTGCAGCAAAGAAATAGCCTAAAATACCAACACCTATCATAATAGACATACGCTTTGCAGAAAGAGAACCTGCCACTTTTAGCGCAGTTGAGATATTGGCATAGCTTGCCTTTCCTTTTGCAAGTGCAAATAAAAATGCACCCATAGCACCAACGCCACCACCTTCTGTCGGGCTAAATATACCAAGTATAATACCGCCAAGAACGAGTACAAATAGAGCTATCATAGGAAGTACACCGCTTAGCGAACGTAATCTTTCAGAATAAGGATAACGCTGACCAGCAGGTGCTTTTTCAGGACTTGTTTTTGCAACATAATAAATATAGAGCATAAACATGGAAGCAAGCAAAAGACCAGGAATAACACCTGCCAAGAAAAGGCGGCCTATAGAGGTTTCAGTCACAATACCATATATGATAAAGCCCGAACTTGGCGGGATCAAAATTCCAAGCGTTCCGCCTGCCGCAAGTGCACCTGTTGAAAGAGCATTGTCGTACTTTAGCTTTTCCATTTCAGGTAAGGCAACCGAACCCATGGTGACAGCTGTTGCCATAGAATCGCCTGAAACAGCAGCAAATCCTGTACAGCCTGCAATGGTAGCAATACCAAGACCGCCAGGTTTATGCCCTATCCACTTATTTGCACATTCAAATAAATCTTGGGAAATACCCGAGTATAATATCAATGTTCCCATTAAAACAAACATAGGCAAGGCAACAAAGGCATTTTGTGCTACTGCTGCATAAGGTGTGCTACCTATATAAGACATAGCAGGAATGAGCGAGCGCGAAACAATAGCAAGACCGATAGCACCAGCCGTACACATAACCCAAGCAATAGGCATCTTACAAAAGAGTAAGAAAAACATAATCAAGAAGATAATGCCGCCAAGCGCGAAATACGAAATATCAAAATCAGCCGCCTTATACCAAAATGGGAAGTAAATAATGGCACAAGTAAGCAATATACCTAGAATAATTTCTACAATTCTTTTGTTGATGAAGTTTAACCACAAGTCTTTAATCATATTAAAGCCAGCCATAATACAGGCGAGAGCCAAACCAATAACTGGAATAATATAATAAACTTGCACGGGGATAAACAATTCATCAGAAAGATAGCCTGTTTTTTTGACGAAGGTATTGAATGCCTGATACGCAAGTAAGCAAAGCACTGAAAAAGAAAGCGTTGACACCATACAATCAGCAACTTTTTTAAAAAAGTCGCTAAAATTATCGTAGATAAGCTCTATTCCCATATGTGTATGCGTGATTTGCAACAAAGCTATGGTTGAAAAGGTATTTAATACTAGCAGGTTATTCTGAACTTCTATTGAACCTAGCATGGCTTTACCAAAAAAACGCATGACAATATCAACACAAATAACTATAGGCATAACACAAATAGCAATATTGCTAGGCCACTGAATCCATTGAGCAAATCTTGTCAAAATCTTTTCAAAGTTTTCTAATGCTACTGACTTTTTTAATGGCAGCATAATCTTCTCCTTACAAATTCCTTACTAAAACTTTCTATGCGCAGATAAGCAAGATATTGCGCATAGAAAGCTGTAAAGATTAATATTTTCCGTAAAGGCCTTTTTCAAAGTTTTCTTGATAGAAATTTGCTCTTTGTTCAGCATATTTCAACATTTCTTCAGCATTTTTATAGCCTGCTTTTTTAGCTTTTTCTACCCACTGCACTTTGAAAGGCTCAAGGCTTTGCATAATTTTTTCTTGTTCATTAGCAGGTAAGGTAATAAATTCATGACCTAATTTCTTCATCCATGCAATATCTTCTGCTGCACTGCTTTCTAAAGCTTGCCCTATCTTTAATGCATATTTTTGTCCGCCTTCTTTAGTGAAATAGGCCTTGATGTCAGCAGGAAAATCGTCCCAAAGTGGTTCAAATATGTTGATATTCGTACTACCTACAGCAAGATTTACCATAAGGTGATACTTTGTCACATCAGAAATCTTTAATGAACGCACAGGTGCAATTGGGCAAAGCACGCCGTCTGCCATTCCTTTTGAAAGTGTGAGATAGGTATCTGTTGCAACAATACGAATAGGATTTGCGCCAATTTTTTGCGCTAATTCTAAAGCCATTGCGTCCCAAACCACAAGTTTCATGCCTTTAATATCCTCAAGGCTTCTTACAGGGTCGTTTGAGTGGATTTGATAGGCAGCAGAAGCCCATGCAGAAAATGGCACTGAGTTTTCAGGCAATTCCGAAACTATTTCAGGAAATTTTACCAAAAGATCAGTTGCTAAAAGTGAACCTACAATAGAGTTTTGCGCCATTCCTGGAATGTCTACAAGTGTCATAAGGTTCATCTTTCCAGGAAAAACAGATGCTCTAAATGCGCCAAAGTCAACGCGACCGTCATTGACAGCTTCAAAAGATTCGCTTTCAGGATATAGAGTATTGCCTCCAAAGTAGTTCATCGTGACAACACCATTTAAATCACTCTCTACTTGCTTGATAAAGGGTGCATGCACACGCAATACAGCTGGGTGAAATTCATGAAAGTCGCCTTGCAATGACAAGTTTTTAAAGTTTGCAGCTGATGCGTTAACAGCAAAAACACCAAGCGAGAAAATACACGCTCCTATCATAGCCAATTGTTTGAAGTGAACCTTATTCATACTATTCTCCTTTATATGTTTGTCTTTGTCCTTATAAATTCCATGGACAAACTTTTATCTTTTGTATGTATCTCTCTTATAAAAAAAGAAACACCCTACTTGAGCAATTTATCACAAAGTAAAAATCTAATTCAGTAGTTTAAACTACAACATTATTTTTTTTTAAATATTATCTCTATAACATGAAATAAGAAAAATTAAGGAGAAAACATATGTCTGAAAATTTCACAAAACTCACAACACAAGATTTTGATAATTTTATCACAAGCAACAACTCACTCATATTATTTCACAAAAAACTCTGCCCACACTGCAAGGTTATGGAAACAGTGCTTGAAAAAGTTCTTGCTAAGGATTCATCTATAGCTATTGCAACAGTGGATTCAGAAGAAGAAAAAGAATTGATGCAAAAATTTTCTATAGAAAGAATTCCTACCTTAGTTGCTTTTAAACAAGGTGAGAAAAAAGCTGTAAAAGCTGGCGTGATGAATCCTAAGGAGACTATTGCCTTCTACACACAAGCATAAAATCATGCACATGAAGATAAAGAGGATGCATTATGGAAAAATTTGACCTTCTCATCATAGGCGGTGGCATTGCTGGCATGACAGCGGCTATTTACGCAGCAAGAGCAAATCTATCAGTTTGTCTCTTAGAAAAAGAAGTATGTGGCGGTTTGGTGAATTGGACACATACTGTAGAAAATGTGCCTTCCTATCAATCCATACATGGTATTGAATTAATGGAAAAAACAAGGGCACATGTTGAAGCATTGAATGTCACTATTGTTGAAGTAGACGAAGTAGAAAGAGTTGAACTTGAAGGTGAGTGGAAAAAAGCCATTACTTCAATGGACGATGAGTACGCTGGAAAAGCCCTTATCATCGCAACTGGCAGAAAACCCATAGCTCTTCCACTTGAAAGTGACTACCAAAACATTCTTTATTGCGCAATTTGTGATGGCACTGCCTTTAAAGATAAGGAAGTAATTGTTGTTGGCGGTGGAAACGCAGGCTTTGACGAAAGTATTTATCTATGCGATTTAGGTGTAAAATCTGTTCATATTATTGAAATTTTCCCAGAATGCATTGCCGCAAAAGCAACACAAGATGCAGCAATTGCTAAAGGCAATGTAAGGGTGAGCACAAGTACAAAAATTGCTAAAATTGAAGAACTAGAAGAAGGCAAAGCAAGGGTTTTTCTTGAAAATTCTCTAGATAATTCAGTTAAAGAAGAAATCATTGACGGCATATTTGTCTTTATTGGACAAAAACCGCTCACACAAATTTTTGAAGGACTTCTGCCTATGGAAAAAGGCTACTTACTTGCTGATGAACGCATGCATACGCAAATAGGGGGCGTTTTTGTTGCTGGTGACGTGAGAGTAAAGGACTATCGCCAAATAACAACTGCTATGTCAGACGGAACTATTGCGGCCTTAGAAGCAGAAAAATATATTCGCAGCTAACTTTCACTATAACTCCTTAATATAGCCTGTATTTTCAAAATACAGGCTATATTTTATTTTACTTTTTTTTATTTGCCTTTTATACTGAAAAAACTTCACAAAAGGAAAAGAGCTTTTCTGCCAACTTTGTTGTCGTTTCGCAAAAGCAAATTTAAAAAACAGATATAAATTGCAAAAGTGACAATTCTCTCAAAAAACAAATCTATGACATTTCAATGCCTTATATTATCAAGCTGTATGTTTTCCAAAAAAATTTAAACTCTATACTTATTGGCACTTTTATTGCAATGTAATTTCTAATAGAAAAAGAAACTAAGGAGAATATTATGGGACAAATGCAAGTTTCACACGCAAATACAATTAATAGCTTACTCACACAAAATATTGACGCAAAAACATCTATTAGCATCGGAAATGACGGTAGTGTTGAAAGCAGTAAAAGTCTTCGCTCAAAAGTATGGAACTCACTTTCAAGCATGACTCCAAGCGGTCGCCAGCGTATTGCGCAAGCAAATCAGCAAACAATTAGGCAACTATCAAGACTAGTTTCTCACGGTTTAGGAAGCACTAATGCACATACAGTAAATAATTTGACAGCTCTTTTAGTGAGAAGCAACACGAGTGGCGGCAAGAGACTATTAGAAGGCAGGGATATAAAACCTTTCCTTGACAATCTTGCGCAGGCAAAGAACCTTTCAACAAGACTGAACGCGCACGCTGATTCCGTTGCACAAGACCCACGCACATCTCATTTATCAAGACCACACGGTATTTTAAATGGAATGCTGACAAATTCCAGAGAAATTGCAAGTCTTTCACACCAATCACAAGCTCTTCTTGCTCACACTCTGCTTAATAGCCTTATTGCAAGACCAGACGGGCATCCGCCAAGATCAAGCGATGTAAATGATGCAATAGCTAAATTACGCTCACCTGATTTCGCTACAGCCATGCAAAATGTGCTTTCAGGTGTTGCAAGAGATACTAGCCTTAGTGCACAAAATCAGACAGAGTTTGTCAACAATGTACGAAGCATTATGACACTTCTCAATCAGCAACTTGACGCAAAGGCAGCCGCACTCCGAGGATAGAATGTGTTCTGCATTTTTATAACTTTAAGCACACTTCATTATTGTGGAGTGTGCTTTTTTAGCGTGTATACTTTATTAAAGTATTTATAAAAGCACAAAGTATCTATTTTACTTTTTCTTATTTGCCTTTTATACTGAAAAAAATTCACACAAAAGGGTTAAAAATATGAATAAATTTCCTTCACTCTTTCTTGTTTTCTTTCTTTCTATCTCTACTTACACCACTGCAAAAGCAGAACTTCTTTCAGAAGACAATGTCAATACTATTAATAATACTTGGGAAAAGATTAAAGACGGCGCGCGTTCTGTAAAAAACTCTGTCAAAGAAACCACAAAGGACGGAGTTGAACATCTTGGTGAAGCCTATGATTCCATTAAAGAAGATGCAGGTGAGCTCAAAGACGAGATTTTTAATGAAGAAGAAGAGATAGAAAGTAAGGAAGACAAGGAAGATGACATGTCAAATTCTTCAAATACTATAGATGATAAAGACAAAGAAGAAGATTAGCGTAAAAAGTAAATTTTATATTAAGCGCAAAGCATATAGACTTGCTAATCTTTCATTTTATTGTTATAGTTAAATATAAATAAAAGGTTTCCACAACTCACTGGTATAATTCATTAACTATAAGGTATGGATTTGCAAATGTTTCGTGTTTCTTGTCTTTATATTTTAAAAATCTTCTTTACTTTTTTGCTTATCACTTTGGCATGCCCTTTGTCATATGCAAATGAAGATAAAGTAACAATTAAGGTTGGATACGATAAGGGCTATGGTCTTATAGATAATATTGACGCGCTTGATAAAAAAGGTTTTGGCTATGAACTCTTGATGAGAACAGAACACTATTCAAACTTTCGTTATGAATTTATTGAATATAATTATTTAGATGGTCTTAGAGCCCTTCTTAAGAACGAAATTGACATTATGGGCATTGTTCTTGATGACAAGCATTTTGTTGATATATACGATTTTGTTCCAAAAGTTTTAGGCTATGCTCAGTCCATTCTCGCTTCTAAAAAAGAAGGTATTTTTTACGACAATCCTGATGAGATTAATGGTAAGACAGTAGCCTCTTTTCATAACAATCCTTATGAAAAGTTCTTTGTTCAATACTGCAAAGACAACAATATTTCTGTCAACCTTATCTATGGTGAATTTGACGACTATACAGAACTTGATGCAGATTTTTATCTTGTCACAACGATAGATGCGAATGTAAAAGATTTTTACATGGTGATGAATTTAGAAGTTTTTCCTATGTATTTCATTGTAAATAAGGACAGGCAAGATTTAGCACAAGCATTAGTAGATGCCATTGACCTTTCTATTTCAGCCGATGGGCGATTTTTAGAATCTCTGCAATTAAAATACTATGGCAGTAAGAATCTCACAAGGCGTTATCTCACAACAGACGAGATTTCTCTTTTAAGAAGTAGGCCTTTAACATGTGGCTACATAGATCATCATCAGCCCATTCAATATACAAATAAAGAAAATAATCCTGACGGCTTAAGTGTGCTTGTGATGGATATGCTTGCAAAAAAGTTTGGTTTTGAAATCCAATATTTTCCCTATAATCATAATATGCCAAACGAATCGCATGAAAATTTTGATATGCTTATTTCAGCAACAGGTGATTACGAACACGAAACTGCCTTCTACACAGCCTCAGCTCCTTTTTTAGAACTACCTATGATGCTTTTTGCAAAAAATGAAATCATAGAAGACATTGTCACCAAGGATAAAGCTAGTGTTCTTGGTATGATAAACTATATCACACTAGACTATACTGATGTTGTTCAAAGGTATCCAAACAACACTCTCAAGTCTTATAATACTTTTGACGAGTTGATGTTGGCCTACAGTGAGGGTGAAATAGATGGAATTTTAGCCACAGAAAACGGTGTTGAATACGCGCAAGCTGTCTTAGGCGAAGAGGAATATTCTATTCGCAGCACAGGGCTTACACTTCCTTTAAGAGTCTTTTTATCAAACAAACTCCACGACCTCACTGCCTATATAGGGGCTTTTAACGTCATGTTTGAACATGTTGGGCAAAGTACAATAGATGAAATTATGTCCATGCAATCAGTTTCTTTCTTGCCTAAATATTCACTTGAAACCTTCTTGTTAAAAAATATCACTATTGTCATTATTATTGCGCTTGCCATCATACTATTTATAGGTAGTATTGTCTTTTACTACCAATACAAAGGCAAGAAAGCCATACTAGATATAATCAACTACGATGACCTTACCCCACTCATTTCCTTATACAATTTCACAGAAAAAGCAAATAAGACTTTGCAATCAGCAAGAATTAACGAATACGCGTTAATTTCACTTGATATTGACAGTTTCCACACAATAAACAAGGTCTATGGCAGAGAAAAAGGCAATCTTGTCATTAAGGCTGTCGCTCAAAGTCTGATAAAGTGCTTTAAGAGCCAACATGACCTTATTGCAAGAATAATTGCAGATCAATTTATTGTGTTTACCAAGAACGCAAAAACAAAAAAAGCAAAGTTTGTTTGCGAAGAAGATGTTACCTCTGTAATCAAGACAATTTTAGGTGAAAAGTATAATGTAAGTATGTCTGTAGGTATTTGTATTATCGAAGATTGCAATTTAAAAATTAACGAAATTATAGACCATGCTGTTGCCGCGCGTCTCAAAGGCAAAGGAAAGTATAATTTCACCTATCATATGTATGACGAAGCAATCAAAAAAGAACACGAAATGACCACAAGTATTGTCTACAGAATGAAGGACGCGCTCAATAATAACGAGTTCAAAGTTGTATATCAGCCAAAAATCAATCTGCAAAGTATGAAAATTTCAGGAGCAGAGGCTCTTGTTCGCTGGCATTCAAGAAATAACGGCATCATGCCACCAGACCTCTTTATTTCTGTCTTTGAAGCTAATGGCTTTATTGTTAACCTAGACCTTTATGTCTTTGAACAAGTGTGTAAATTCATACAGTTAAATCAGGAAAAGATCGATATTCCGATGATTTCAATAAACATGTCTGCTATTACGCTTTTTGATGAAAACTTCCCGCATGCCTACACTGAAATCTTATCAAAATATCAACTTCCTGCATCTTGCTTAGAAATCGAAGTAACAGAAAGCGCTATCACATTAGACAGAACAATTCTTGTAGAAAAAGTGAAAGAAATCAATAAATTAGGATTTTCTTTATCCATTGACGATTTCGGAGTAGGCGAATCCTCACTCAATAGATTAAGCTCCATTGAAGTTGACACAATAAAGCTAGACAAAGCCTTTTTAGACGATAATATAGCAGAAGAAAAAGGCGCAATTGTTGTAGATAATGTTATACGAATGGCAAAACAGCTCAATATGAAGGTTGTGAGCGAAGGTGTTGAAACGCGTGAGCAAGCAAGGTGGCTAGAAAGTCTCAATTGCGATTATGCACAAGGTTATTACTTTGAAAGACCTATGCAAGAGCAAAATTTTATTGAACTTTTAAAGTCAGACAAGACCTATACTATTGAAGATTAAATTCATTTATAAAAAAAGCATACTTTCCCCTCTCAAGATAACAAGTTGAAATAACGCATCTTTTTT
Source organism: uncultured Desulfovibrionaceae bacterium (assembly GCA_964369675.1). Taxonomy (GTDB): domain Bacteria; phylum Desulfobacterota; class Desulfovibrionia; order Desulfovibrionales; family Desulfovibrionaceae; genus CAYJAZ01. The sequence continues at coordinate 11,636 of CAYJHE010000003.1, forward strand.
CTTCTCAATCTTTATTTCTTGACAAGAGTTAGAATGTGAGTATAGAATATAAATACTAAAATAGTTATATTCATGCCTTTCATTTTCAACGACTTCTTGTTTTGCTTTGTTTTTATTATATTTCTACTTGAGGTTTATCGATGAAGTTGGACAGCCTTGCAGAACTTGCTTTGAACAATGTTGACATTATGTGTTACCTTGTTGATACAGAAACATTTGAGCTCCTCTATGCTAATGATTCTGCGTGTGCAACTTTTTCTCCCTTTGCGCCAGCATTTGTGCAAGGCAAAAGATGTTACGATTTTTTACACGGAAAAACAAGCCCTTGCTCAATTTGTAACACCCACCTTTTGCAAGAAAATCAAAAAATTCGTACAGAAATACAAAATGAAAAAAATAAAAAATTCTATTCACATATAGATTCTATTATTGAATATAAAGGAAGAAAACTTAAGCTCACCTTTGCTTTTGACGCTTCTGCAAATAATCAAGAAATAGAATCGCTCACGCGAAAGCTTTCAGTAGAAGAAACATTAATCAAATGTATTCACACTCTTATTGAAGACACAGACCTAGATAAAGCCATTTTAGACCTGCTTTCCATTGTTTGTCAATTCTACGATGCAGACAGAGCTTATTTGTTTGAAGTAAATAAAAGGTCTAAAACAGCGCAAAACACCTATGAATGGTGCATAACACCTGAACTTGCCTCTATAGAAGATGTGCCTATTCTCAATTTTGATGAATTGCAGCCAATCTTTCACGCTTTTAACACTAGGGGCGAAATGTGTATTAGAAATATTGATGAAGAACTTGATAAATCCTCGCCCCTCTTCAAAGTTTTAAAAGCAACAGCTTGCGATTCTATTCTTCTTGTGCCAATTCGACATGAAGGTGAGATCACCTATTTCATGGGAGTTGATAACCCAAGAAGAAGCCTAAACGATCTCACTTTATTACACTCTACAATTATCTTTGTTGCAGATGACATCAAGAAAAATAAAATAACAAAACAGCTAGAACACCTTTCCTACACAGATATACTTACTGGTTTAAGCAATAGAAACAAATATTTAGAAAGATTAGAAGAAATAAATCCTTCTTCTCTTTTTTCGCTTGGATATGTGCATGTCAATGTAAATGCACTAAAAAAAACAAACGAACTCTATGGTGAAGCCTACGGAGACAGCATATTAAAGCAAATTGCGTGCATTCTCTCAAAATATTTCAGAGCCGACCTCTTCCGCATTTCAGGCGATGAATTTATTGCTCTTTGTCTAAATATATCTCAAGAAAAGTTTGAAAATATCGTCACAAAACTCAGAATAAACGAACAAGAATCTGGTGAATTTTCTTTTGCAGTGGGCAGTGTATGGCAAGAGAAAAAAATTGATATACGTCAAGGGCTTACACAAGCTATTGACCTTATGTATTCAGAAAAGCAAAATTACTATAAGTCGAAAATAACAGACAAAGTTCAGTCAAGGTCAAATCCAGTAGAAATTATACTTGACGAAATCTACAGCAAACAATTTTATATCAACTTACAACCCAAAGTACATCTTTTCACAGGAAAAATTTCAGGAGCTGAGGCTTTAGTACGAAAATCTAATCACGAAGGAAAGGTTATCTCGCCAGACAGATTTGTTCCTATTTATGAAAATGAAGGCACAATAAGACATTTAGACTTCTTTGTTTTATCAGAAGTTTGTAAATTACTTCAAACCCTTATTCAGGAAAACAAGCCTTTACCTATAGCTGTAAACTTTTCACGAGTCACCTTTATCGCTTATGATGTTATAGATGAAATTGTCAGAACCTGTGCTAAGTTCAAAATACCCCACAAGTATATCAAGATAGAACTCACTGAAAGTATTGACAAAATGGATTTTGAATTTTTCCATCAAAAAATCAAATACTTAAAAGAACTTGATTTTGAAGTTTCTCTTGACGACTTTGGTGCAAAGCACTCAAACCTACTTATGCTGACAATGGCAGAATTTAGCGAAGTAAAAATAGACAAAGGCCTTATTGATAATATAACAACAAGTGCTGAAAACCGTACTGTAGTGCGAAATATTATCAAAACTATCAAAGAGTTAGGAAAATCTGCTTGCGTGGCTGAGGGCATTGAAACAGAAGACCAAGTAAGTCTTTTACAAGATTTTGGCTGCACTTATGGGCAAGGTTTTTATTTTTATAAACCAATGCCCATTGAGGAATTTCTTGTAGAATATAAGGCAAATACGGTGAATGTTTCAACCGAAGTGAGAGTCATTGGTCAAGCAAGCCGCAAAAACTTTATTGTCAATTACGATGAACTTTATTCCACTATTGAAGCCATGCCACTATGCATGAATTTATGGAATCACAAGCGCGAAAATATTATGTGTAATGAGCATGCTGTGAAATTATTTGAGCTTGAAAGCAAGGAAGAATATTTAGAAAAATTCTTTATGCTTTCGCCTGAAACACAACCTGACGGAAGGCTTTCAAGCGAGGCTGCCTTTGCCTATATCAATGCAGCAAGAAATAATGGATTTGTTCAATTCAATTGGATGCATTGCAAATTAAATGGCGAAGAAATCCCATGTGAAATTACGCTTGTCAGGCTTGATGTAAAAAGCGAAGACGGCGACTTTTTAGTTGCAGGCTACACAAGAGATTTGCGCCCGCAACTCGCAACCACAGAAGAAACAAGTCTTGCAAACGAATACTTCTTCAATGAAGTTTCAGATAAAACCCTCTTCAACACAATTTCTGAAATTGCAGCTGAATTTTTCTGGGTATACAACAATAAAACAAAGACGATTCAATTCTTTGGTGAGAGAAGAGATATACTAGACCTTCCAAAAGAAAAGATGCTTTTCCCTGATAAGATTGTACAAAGAAACATTGTTTCAGACGAAGACTTGCCTTTGTTTATGAAATTTGTTCAGGCAATGGAGGAAGGAAGGCATTATCCTGTTGAAGTAAGATTCAAACTGCCTAATAAAGACGAGCGTTATTTTAGAATTGACTATAAAATTATCTTCGATGACAGCAGTAGTGCTCGCTTCTGCATTGGCAAAACTTCTGATATTGACGACAAAAAGCAATTAGAACTTTCTTTAAAATAAAATTTATAAAACTTTATCAATAAAAAAAATGCCCAACATATGTTGGGCATTTTTTCTTTATTTATCGCTTGTTACCTTAATAATATAGGCATTTTTTTCTTTGAGATATTTTTTGACAACGGCCTGTACATCTTTTGGTGTCACCATTCTTGCTTTCTTGAAAAAGTCTTCTTCATAATCAAGTGAGCGTCCCAAATACATATTATTTGCTGCATTTGAAACTCTTGCGCCAAGTGATTGTTTAGCCTTAATAAAGGCTACTTCCATAGACAATACAACAGCATCTATTTCTTTTTGTGAAACAAGATTTTCTTGCAAATCTTCAATAACCTCTTCAAACGCGGGGATAATTTTATCTCCATTTTCTAAGGCTGTGTTCACATAAAAGGCGAGAAAACCTGTGCTTGCAGTTGTAAAGTCTATTGGTGCAACGGAATAAGCAAGGGCTTTTTTGTCTCGAATCTCTTTAAAAAGTATGCCGGACATATCACCTAGAAGCCCGTCTAAAACTCTCAAAGCCGCTGTATCCTTGCTTTGGTATGGCACAGTAGGAAATACTTGCATAATGTATTCATGATTTTTTTCTGGCAAGGTAAAAGTTCTTTGCTTTTTTGCTTGCATTTTTGGTGCTTTAAGCGGAACAATTGCCTTATCCTTTACTGGTAATTTTTGTATAAATTCCATGGTCTTATCAAGTCTAAAATCACCTGCAATCGTGAAAATCCATGATTGATCTTTTTGCCTATCCCAAAGCTTTTTCACTTGTTCAAGCTTAAAGTCTTCAATCACGGAAGCCTTGCCCCTTGAACTGTAGCCATAGGCATTCTTATCTGTATACAAACTTGGAAAAAGTTCGCCAAAAAGCACAGTGCCTGGCTCTTCTTCGGCTTGTTTTGCATTAACAACTAAAAGATTATGCACATTTTCCCAATCTTTTTCTCTAAAAGCAGGTGAGGTTAAAACTTCATCAAAAACAGCAAAAGCTTCTTTTTCAAACTGCGATGGAGAATCAAGCGTGATACTAAAGCTTTCGCGTGAATTACTTGCACTCACACTTATGGCACGCGCAGAAAGATATTCTGAAAGCTCTTCTCTGCTTCTTTGCTCTGTTGCTATGGCTGTCATCGAGGCTAAAGCAGAACTCAAACCTTGCTCTTTAGGACTAAGAAGATTATTGCCGCCAACCAACTTTAATTCTGCCACAAAGAAAGGCATAGTAGAATCTGGCAATAAAATCACTTTTGAACCTTTAGCATACTCAATAACGATTCTATCTTCACTTTCTTCTAGTATTTTAGCATTTTTCGGTATATACGACTTGTAATACACAGCATCAGCAACAATATCTAACATGCCACTATCTTGCTTTGTATTTTCCTGCACTATTTCTAAGAAAGGCGGCATTTTATTGTCAGCTATAGCTTCTTTTGGTGCTAAGACAGCAATAACCATATTTGAAGGCTTAAGCCATTTCTTTATAGCTTCTTCTAAGCTAGGCATAGAAACTTGATTTATTGAATAAAGATAATTCTCCACAGAAAACTCGCCAGGACTTGCAAATTCGCTGTTACCTACAAGCGAAGCATAAGAGCTTATAGTACTTTTTCTGCGTTGAAAGGTATTTTCAAATAAAAATTTTGCCGTATCAAGCTGAACTTGTGTGAAGTCTTTTGTTGAAAGCTGAGAAAGGAAGGAAGTAAATTCTTTCCAAAAAGCCTCTACTTTATCCACTTCTAAATCAACAGAAATAGTGAATAATCCAACTCTATTATAAGAAATATTATAGGTTGAAATACTATTAACTAGCTTGTCTTGCCTTTCAAATTTTTCAATCAAAACAGAAGTATCAAGACCGCCTAGCACAATTTGTAATATATCAAAAACTCGGCTTTGCATATCATAACTTGAAGGCACAGGAAAGGAAATATTCATAAGCACCTTATTTGATGTGCTTTCTTCAACAACTAGCTTTGTTTCATTAAACAAAGGAAGTTCTAGTGCGCTTGGAAAATTCACTTCTGCTTTGTTCTGTCTATGAGCAAAATGCTTCTTGGCTTCTTCAATGACTTCAGCCCTTTGCACATCTCCAACAACAACAAGAAGCATATTTTGTGGATTGTATAAACTATCCATATAGTTATTTATATCATCAACACTAACACTTGCAACACTTTCTTCTGTGCCAAGCACACCATGCATATAGCTCGTTCCCTCAAGAGCAAGGGCTATAGTATCTTCATATAAGCGCATATTCGGGGCTTCTCGTCTTTGCCCCATTTCAGCATAAACAACCTTCTTCTCTTCTTCCAAGACCTTAGCATCAATAACAGGATTGAGAGCCATATCAGCAACAACATCAATACCCCTACGCCACTCTTTTGAAGGAAGATCGGTGTAATACACTGTTTCATCAGCAGACGTATAGGCATTGAAATCGCCGCCAACTTCTTCAATTTCTTTAGCCAATGAACCATCAGGTCTTTTTTTAGTGCCACGAAAAACCATATGTTCGAGTAAATGGCTTATACCAGCTTTATCGCTAGCTTCATAAGCACCGCCAGCATGCACATAAAGTCTGACAGAAACCAAGGGAAAACGACTGTCCTCTACAACAAGTACGCGCAATCCATTTTCCAAAACAGTGACATTATTTTGTGCAAATGAAGCAGTAGAGCTAATTAAAACACATAATAGCGTACTCATGAAGAGAGTGTATATATTATTTTTCATTATTTTCATTAAATGACTCCAGGTATTTTTATTTTTTTAATATAAGCATTCTATTCTTTTTTGTGAAGTATTTATATAAAAAAAATATATACTTATTTTTAAATTCATAAAAAATTTAATTTGTTATTTTTTTCACAAATTCATCTATTTAGTCAGGTTTTTGAGCTTTTTTTTCAAAAAGTCTTTAAATTTATAACTTTTTCAAATAAATGATTAAATTACTTCGCCTTGACAGAATCTCTTATTTAATGTATTATATACTAAATAGTTAACAATAGATATTATATCTTTCCAGACTATATAGATACTATAGTGATTCAGTTTTTTGTGATTTTTGTGTCAAGGTTTCAAAACTGCAACATCTTACCTTTATTGTTTTAGAGGTTTTTATGAAGAACTGGTTGAAATTGTTTGTTTTTGTGTTTATTGTTGCTCTTTTGGTTTATTTAGCACGCGTCTACAAACTAGAAGAAAGTTTAGCAGGAATCAAAACTTGGGTTGAAGCTCAAGGTGTGATTGCTCCACTAATTTATATTGGACTATACATCCTTGCCACAGTTCTTGCTGTACCCGCAACTGCCCTCACGCTTATGGCAGCGCCAATTTTTGGGGTCTTTTTTGGAGTAATCTATGTATCTATAGGAGCAAATATAGGTGCTTGTCTTTGTTTTCTTATATCAAAATACTTTGCAAGAAACATTATTAAAGGCATATTGGATAAGAATGAAAAATTCAAAAAATTAGAAGAGCTTACAGAAAAAAATGGCTATATTATTGTTGCCATTACTAGGCTTGTGCCTATATTTCCATTCAACTTATTAAATTATGGATTTGGACTCACCAACATACCTTTTAAAGTATACTTTCTTTGGACAGCTCTTTGCATCTTACCTGGCACTATATTATATGTCGCAGGTGTTGGCGCTGTGACCTATGCTATTGAACACGGCGAAGTGCCGTGGGTCTTAGTTGCTATTGCCTTAAGCATTCTTGCTATCATCACCTTTGTTGTAAAAAAAGCAAAGTCGCGATTAAAAGAATAGTTTGCTGACAGATAATCCCCTTGAATTGTACATTTAATTTGAAGTAAGGTGTTTTTATGAGCACGCATTTTAGCGAAAAAATTTTTGAAAAAGCACAGCTTATTGCCTCTGAATGTCAAGGACATAATAAGGCTTTTTGCGTAAGCCGTTGCCCTATGCATACAGATGCGCTTGGATATATTGAGCTTATCAAAGAAGATAAACTTGTTGAAGCCATACAGCTTATCAGAGAAAAACTCTTCTTACCAGCTACTTTAGGGCGTATTTGTGCGCATCCTTGTGAAACAGAATGCCGCAGTAATAAAGAATTTAAAGAAGCTTTAGCTATTGCCGCACTTAAAAGATACGCTGCAGATAATGCCGACAGCGAAGACTTTTGGGATGTGAGCAAAAAAGAAGAAAGCGGCAAGAAAGTGGCCATCATAGGCGCAGGCCCAGCTGGTGCACAAGCCGCTATCGACCTTGCAAAAGAAGGGCATAGTGTCACTATTTACGAAGCCTTAGCGCATGTCGGTGGCATGATGCGTGTGGGTATTCCTGCCTACCGCCTGCCAAGACACATTATAGACCATGAATACAGCTATCTCAAAAAGCTAGGCATTAAATTTGTGATGAACACAAAAGTTGGTGAGGACATAGGCTTTGAAACATTACGCAAGGAAAACGATGCTGTCATCATCGCTATGGGAGCGCACAAAGGCAGTGTGATACCAAGCAAGGGCGGCGATTGTGAGAACATTTCAAATGCTGTGGACTTTCTCAAAAAAGCATCACTTGAAGAAAAAACTGAACTACCTTGCAAGAAAGTAATTGTGATTGGTGGCGGCGATGTTGCTATGGACTGCGCAAGAACTGCGCTCAGACTTGGCGCTGAAAAGGTGAGTTTAATCTCACTTGAAAACATCAATATTCTTCCTGCAAGTAAGCACGAGCAAGAAGGCGCACTTGAAGAAGGTGTTGAGTTTTTCTGTGGTTATGGTGATGTTGAATTTTTTTCTCAAGAAGAAAATGGCAAAAAAATTCTCACTTCTGCACTTTTTAAAGAATGTCTTTCTATTTTTGATGAAAAGAATGCCTTTAATCCGCAATATAGCGAAAAGACAGTTTCAATCGACTGCGATACTGTTATATTTGCAACAGGTCAACTTACTGAAACCATTAAAGATTGTCCTATAGAGCAAGCAAGAAATGGCAGATTCACAAAGGACGCGCTCACCCTTGCTACATCTTTAGAAGATGTTTTTGTGGCAGGCGATTGCGCAGGCACTGTTATAGTAGTTGAAGCAATGGCATCAGGCAGAAAGGCGGCAAAATCTGTTATGCGCTATCTTAACAATGAAGCACTCGATTCAAACAGAAATTTTTCAGAAGAAGTAGCAAATATATCTAAATTAGATATACCTCTTCCAAAGGAAGCTATAAAACAAGAAAGAAGGCATACAAGGCAAGTAGTCGCGTCTGAAAGAATAAAAAACTTTGATGAATGCGATCTTGGTTTTAGCAAGGAAGAAGCGATAGCAGAAGCATCAAGATGCTTGAAATGCGAATGCAAGAAATGCATGATAGAATGCATAATGCTCAATGATTTCACAAACTATCCGGGTGAATTATTTGATAAATTCATACAAGCAAAGGAAATGGACCCAAAAATTGCCTATTCCTGCAACATGTGTGATCAATGCACCCTTGTTTGCCCTGAAGAATATAAATTCTCAGAACTTTTTGGACTTATGCGCAAAGACTTTATCAAGGCAAACAATGGAAATTCGCCAATGAAGGGGCATAAAGCAATCAACATGCATCAATTCCTTGGTTTTTCATCTTTCTTCACAACTAAACGCAAAGGCGCGAAAGGGGGATCACAATAATGGGAAGAAAAGCATTTATTGCCGGATGTGCGCTCTCTTCGTATAATCCTGATTTAGTTATACAAACTGTCGAACACCTCAAAAGTGTCTTTCCTGATGTTTCAGCAATACAAAAGTGTTGCGGCAAACCAACAAAGGCTCTTGGGCAAGAAGATGCCTTTCACGAACGCTTTGAAGGACTTTTAGCAGATTTACGAGACTGCGAAGTAGACGAAGTGATAGTTGGTTGCCAAAGTTGTTATAAGGTTATGGAATTAGACAAGAATTTAAAAGTAACCTCACTTTGGGCTCTTTTACCTGAAATTGGTTTACCAAAAGAAATGGTCAATAAGGCAAAGGATTCTGATCTTGTCTTTTCTGTTCACGATTCTTGCTCTATAAGGCCCTATTCAGAAATCCATAATGGCATACGCTGGATTCTCAAGGAGCTAGGCTACAAATTTGTAGAGCCAGAAAAAACTCGTGAAAACACAAGATGTTGCGGCTTTGGCGGCATGATTGTGCCTGCAAATCCTGAACTTGCAAAAAGAGTGATGGCACGCAGAGTTGCTGACTTTCCAACAAAGCAAGTAGTGACTTATTGCGCGGCTTGTAGGCAGTCAATGCTCATGGGCGGCGCAAGTGCTTGGCATATCTTAGACTTGATTTTTGGTGATGTCGTTTATAGCAATGCAGCACCGCCAGTAGACACGCTTTCAAAACCTTTAACCGCTTGGATTAATAGATATAAAACTAAGCGAAGATTACAAGATGTCATTTAGAAACATAAGTTAAGTAATTAAATTTTATAACATCAACAGGGAGCATTTATGAAAAAAATTGTTGCATTATGTAGTTCACTTTTTATTATTTCTATCTTGAGTGTTTTTTCTTTTGACCATGCAAGTGCAAAGGATATGGGAGATTTTATTTCAGCTAAAGAGCTAAAGGCAAAAATAGATTCAAAAGATAAAGACCTCATTCTTATCGGTGTCTTACACAATAAAAAAAGATATATTCCGGGTAATAATGCAGGTAAACCTATTGATGGCACATTTGAAGTTTGGCGTCCTGACTATAGCGGTAAGGATTCAAAAGAAGCCATAGCACCTGCTGTTTCTGGCTTTAGAAAATCAAAAGAAGAAATGGAAGTGCTTTTATCAAAAGCCGGTGCAACACAAGACTCTGAAATCGTTGTCTATAGTGCAGATGCAATGCATGATGCAGTGCGTGTGTATTGGCAAATCAAACTTCTTGGGCATGACGATGTAGAAATCCTTGACGGAGGCGTGAATGCATGGCTTGCGGCAGGCTATAAAGATGGAGATTCAAAAGACTTAGCTAGTGAAAAAGTCAAAACAAAGTACAAAGCCAAAAGTTATGATGTGGCAGAACATAATGTGACTGTACAGCAGCTTATTGCAGCTTTAGACAATCCAAAAGAATGGGTCATCATTGATACTCGTTCAGTTAAAGAGCAAAATGGCGAAAAAACAGGCTCTTCAGCAGGCGCGTATGGAACTGGCGGCATTAAAAATTCTTTAAATATTGAATGGAAAAACGCGCTCAATAAGGACCATACACTCAAATCAAAAGCTGAATTAAAAGAACTATATAAAGATATTAAGGGCAGAAAGGTTATTACTTTTTGCCAATCAGGCGTGCGTTCAGCACATACTCAAGCTGTTTTAGAAGAAATTCTTGATATGGACGATGTATATAATTATGACGGTTCTTGGATTGAACTCTCCTATATAGCTTCAAAAGCAAGCAATGGTATTGTTGATAAAAACTTGAAAGAAAAGGTGAAAAAACATCTTTCAAACTGGAAGGATAACGAAGAACCTATCTAAAATGTAATTAAATAAATGAAAAACTGCCATATAAATTCTATTTGTGTGGCAGTTTTTTTTAACGCTCTTTCAACAAAAAAATCTCTGTCCCCCTAGTGCGCATATGAGGAGTTAAGCTATGAAGAGTTAAGCTTCTTAGTTCACATGTTTTTTATATTAAATTGGATTGATGTGGACAGACAAAATATGTGCAATCTTTTAATTAGACAGCCTAAAAAATATATGTTAGAAAAAGTCTAGAAATTAAGTATACTATAGTAATTTAAACTATTGAGCACGATTTGGAGTCATTTATGGCAAATATTCTTATGTCATTTTACCAACCTGCAAGCAAGGATAAGGGCATTATTTGCTTCTATGATGCTTTTTATAAGGAATTATCTAAGACAAATAATGTGTTCATGGTTCCACTCAATTTTAATTGGAACGAAACACTAAATCACGAAATCCCACCTGCCGCATTAAGAAAAATCATAGAATTTCAACCAGATTTAGTTATTACTTTCAATAATCTTTTTTACGATCTCACAAAATGGATTGACTGCCCTGTGCTTGTTTATGGAGTTGATACTCCTATATATTATTCAAATAAAGAAAAACTTTTAGAACACGCAAAAAGGCATAAGCATGCCGTACCCTGCAAAAGCTCTGCGCAATTATTGATAGATTTATATAATGTACCAAAAGAAAATATCAGCATTCTTCCTTTTTTCACTGCTGTTCAAGCAGAAAAAATAACACAAACTGTAAATATTTCCTTTGTTGGAAACAATTTTTCTCATTGCCTAAAAGAAAAAAACCCATTCAACGACTTTATGGCAACTTCGCCCTCAACACACGAAATAAAACTTTTCAAAGAATGTCTGCGTGATATACAAAACACACCCTTGCTTAATATTGAACAGTATAAAAAAAATCATTCCCACCTGCCTACAAAGGTTTTAGAAAACATAAGTGACAAGATTATTTGGTATTTTTCTGCAAATAATAGAATAAAGGCACTTTCTCAAGTGGCTGATTTAGGCTTAGAAGTTTATGGCCCTACAACTTGGGCAAGCGACATCTATTCAGAGCACGAACTCACCCTCAGCTATAGGCAAGAGCAAGTTTTCACGCTTCAAGAAAATCAAGACCTCTATAACAGAAGTCTCTTAGCTTTAAATATCAATCATGTGCAAGCAAAAGAAGCTTTTAGTTGGCGTGTGTGTGATATTATGGCATCAAATGCTTGCCTTGTGACTGGAAGACAAAAAATTCTTGAAGAGCGTTTTCCAAAATTAAAACTTCCTACATTTTCTTCGCGATACGAAGTGCGTGCACTTTGTAAGGAACTATTAAAAAATAAAAATATGCGTGAAGATATTGTTATGGCATCACAAGAAATGATAGATAATAACTACCGTTTTAAGCATATCTTGCCCATTATTGAAGAACTTGTTGGCCTACACCTTTCTTAATATTCAGGAATCACTATGACAAGTATATCGCAAAAAAAAGCCCCCAAACTCATTATTCTCATGCCTTTGTATAACAGAGCAAATCTCTTGCAAAGAGCCTTAGATTCTATCTATATGCAAAAGGTAAACTTCAAATATAGCATTATCATACTTGATGATGCTTCTACAGACAATGGGCTTGAAATAGCTAAAGAAAACAAGAAAAAGTTTCACAATATCGACATTGTTGAAAACAAAGAAAATTCGGGACTTTTGAAAAATATTTTCATAGGGCATGACATGTTAAAAGAATGCGAATACTTTTGTGTCCTAGACCCTGATGACTACTGGACTGATGAGCATTATTTGCAAGAAGCTATCGAATTTTTGGACTACAATCAAGCCTATACTATCTATTCGTCTAATATTGATATTCAAGATTGTGAAGGCAATAAAAGCGTATATCTCAAAACAAAAATTCCTCACGCAACAAGCTCCTATCAAGCTATGCTCAAGAGTGAACCTGTTTTTATGCCATCAACGCAGTCTACGCTTTTTAGAAATGTTGTGTATCACAACGGCGTTCCCCATAGGTTAAAAAAATATATTGAAGAACATAGCCCGCAAGGCTTTAGAGCTGATACTTTCAGATTTATTCTCCATCTCAAAAAAGGCCTTGCTTACTTTAATAACAAAGTCACGGCTGTGTATGACATGTCAAGCGTAGGCTTGTGGAGCGACATTCCTGCAGCGGCTAGAGACTTGCAAAATGCCTTGCTTTATTTTCACTTATCAAGGTATTTTGAAACATTTGAAGAAGACAAAAAGTTTTATATATTTACAGCTGAACAATACCTAGCAAGATCTAGAACAAGTCTTCAATTTGCAGATCTCACTGAAGAAGAAACGCAGAAAATAATCAAACTTGCAGAAGAAATTAAGGCTTTTTATCTCGCTTGAGCTCCTAAATAAGAATTGCCCACGCAAACGAACAAACATAATAACATAATTAAAGGAAAAACAGACTAGAATCATGTGTTTAAGTGTGAAGCTTATTTCTTTTTAACTAGACATAATTAGTTTTTAATGATAGTAATCAAACACATAAAGCATCTGAAACTTATAAATTATTTATTAAAAAGAATAGATGAGTAGCTAGGTTCTCAAAGCCTTATTTCTGTTATAATACTTGCCTATGACACTGAATTTACATAGGAAAAACCGACTAAACTATAAACAAGCAAGTTTATTATAATTTTGAATTAATTATTGTTGAGGAAAGACCTTGTAAAAGGTTTTATTTTTTATCTTATATTTTTTATATTGTAAAAATTGTCATTGAAATAAAAGGGGATAAATTTATAATGTTGAATAACAAGGCAAATGCTTCAGAAGATATTTCCAATGGAATAAAAAATAACATTATCATTTCTATCACTTCATTCCCTGAAAGAATACATATATTACATCTTTCACTCTATTCTTTGCTTACACAGTCCATTAAGGCTGAAAAAGTAATTCTTTGGCTCGCACATGAGCAATTTCCAAACAAAGAAGCTGACCTTCCAAGTGCTATACTCGACTTGAAAGAAATAGGATTAGAAATATATTGGTGTCATGATATAAAATCCTATAAAAAGCTTATTCCAGCTTTAAAAGAATTTCCAGAACATATTATAATTACTGCTGATGATGATATTCTTTATAGAAAAACATGGTTAGAGGAACTTCTTCTTTCCTATGAGCAAGACCCTAAATGTATTCATGCATATAGAGCACATGAAATACAATTTGCAGATAATGGGAGCATACTTCCCTATATGCAGTGGAAACATTGTGTTGCAAATCATCAGCCCTCTTTTGCGCATTTTGCAACAGGCGCAGGGGGTATTCTCTATCCTCCGCACTGCCTTGACAAAGAAGTCTTCAACGAAGAAGGCTTTATGACTCTTGCTCCTTTAGCAGACGATATTTGGTTTTGGGCTATGGCATTAAAAAACAATACAAAAACAAAAATAATGAGTGCTGAACACAGCCACACTATAGAAATAAACGCTCATTCCAATGATTTAAAGCTCTACCACATAAACGGAACAAGAGGCGGAAACGATAAGCAGCTAAAAAATGTTCTTACTCACTATAATTTATACGACAAATTAGCTCCTGCCTTTGATTCTGCAAACTATTGGGAAAATAGGTATGCAAAAAATGGAAATAGCGGTGCTGGTTCTTATAACAGACTAGCACAGTTTAAAGCCGATGTACTCAATGATTTTTGCAGCACCAACGATATAAAAACAGTAATTGAATTTGGCTCAGGTGACGGTAACAATCTTTCACTCTATACTATCAAGAACTATACAGGCTTTGATGTTTCATATACTGCGCTTGATATTCTCAAAGAAAAATTTAAAGATGATTCTTCAAAGCAGTTTTTTCACACAAGTGAATTTAATACACAAAAAGCTGAACTTTCTCTTTCCTTTGATGTTATTTTTCACCTTATAGAAGATGATGTTTTCAATAATTATATGGAGAATTTATTTAATTCCTCTACAAAATACATCATGATTTATGCTTCAAACAAAGACGAAGAGCATGTTGTACATGTAAAGCACAGAAAATTTACAAAATGGATTTCAAAATATAAAAAGGACTGGAAGCTTAAGCAGTATATTAAAAATAAATACCCTTACGATGAAAAAAATCCAGACCATACTTCTTTTGCTGATTTTTATATTTTTGAAAAAACAATGAATGCATAGGATAAAAAACACATGAGGTCATGCGAGTGGAACAGATAAGCAATTTTCCAAACTTCTTTTGGACAGAAAAGTCTTTACAAAGAAATAATATTACATCTAAATATGAGCCTATACAGCCTCTACTTCTTTTAAAGCTCTCTTTTTTAGCGCATTCAAATATTTTCATGGATATAGGTGCAAATATAGGTTTTTATTCTTTGCTGATGAGCGAGAATGATGCAATAAAGAAGATTTTTTCCTTTGAGCCCTCGCCTGAAACCTATTTAAATCTTAAAGCAAATATTCAACTTAATAAATTAAATAAGAAAATAGTTCCGCTTGAATATGCTGTTTCAAATGAAGCAAAAACCTGCAATTTTTCAATGATTTCTTCGCTTTCTGGTGCAAATGCACTAGAAAAATCTACCATTCACGCAAAGGACTTATGCCAAGAGACAATACAGGTACGTTCGCTAAAGCTTGATGAAGAGTTTAAATATTCTCATAAAAAACTTGTCTTAAAGATTGATGTAGAAGGCGGAGAAGAAGATGTATTAAAAGGAGCGAGAAATTTATTAACGAATAATGCTTGTTTAATACAAATAGAGAATTTTGCACAAAATAGTCAAACAATTACAGACATCTTCAATGAATACGGCTATAAAAAACTTCTACATATAAAGGACGATTTTTATTATACAAACGACACATGTTTTGACGATATAGATCTCTTTGAAACACTACAAGATATTGTAGGCGAATATATTGATATACTTAAAGATTCATCAAACTATCAAAAGAAAAATGCCCAGCTTATCAACATCGATGCCATTTTATCAGATACAATTAAACTTGCCTATCAAGCAGATTCTGAAATTTTTTCAAACTCAACAGAATATTGTCTTTATATACATGTTGAAAACAAAGAAATTCACTTTGAACCATATTCTATGAGACAAACATGTAGTTTTTCTATTCCTCAACAATACAAAAATCAGCATCTTTTTATCACAGTTATTGCCCGCGATCAAAGCAATCCTGAATTGACAACGCAAAGAACATTTATGACAAAACCCATTTTAAATTAATAATTAGTAGTTTAAATATAAGGAATTGAAATAGCATGCTAATAAATAGTGAATTGAAAAACATCATAGGTGCACAGAATTTTTATGAATTAAAAGCAAGATTGCTCAAGCAAGAGCAGGCTTTTTTTACATATACATCTACTGTGCAAGAAAATCTACAATATATGCAAAATGTTTCAAAATGTAATGAATTTTTTATAAAACAAAATAACTTGTTTGATGAGTATACACGCTTATCACAAGAAGTTATTCAATATTTGCAAGTAATTGTAATCAATTATATGATGAACTCACCTCTTCTTCAAGCTCAAGATTTATTAGAAAATTCTGACTTTACTACTCTATTGCAAAAAGAACTTGATAAACATGATTATAGTATAGATTTTTTTCCTTGCCTTGTGAAAAACGATTCTGTAGTCGATATTGCTTGCGAAGTAACAGAAGATTTTGTAGAAGATGCAAATACGCAAGATCTCTTACTTACCATATTTATTGTAACATATAATCACGAAGATACGATAGCACAATGTATTGAGAGTATAGTTAATCAGCTCACTCAATATCGCTATAAAATCTATTTGCTTGAGGATTGTTCAACAGACAATACACTTGCAATATGCAAAGAATATGCCCAAAAATACGCAGATAGAATTGAGCTTATCGCGCAACCTGTAAATACTTTTCGCTTAGGAAAAACCGAGTCAGTCTATGGATTTGGAAGTGAACGCCATACACTTTTTGCCAAAAAAAACCTTATTAAAACAAATTATTACTTTATGATAGAGGGTGATGACTATTTAATTGACAAAAGTACAATACAAAGGGCTATCACTTTTTTAGAACAACATAAGGATTATGTTGGATTTTGCTCTAGTTTTTTACACTATTATATGGAAAATGGAATAATAAACATAGATCCTCAATCAAAAACTGCTTTTAGCAACTTTAATGCTGATGTTTATAAGTATTCGCATACCTCTACACGCTTTTATCGTAATATTATTGACATGAATACTTATAAAAATTTTGAAAGCTACTTTGATACTACTTTATGGCATGAATACCTTATGCGAGGCGACTTCTTTTTTTATAATAAAGCCGTTTCACTCTATAGAAGAAAGAATGGAGAATGGGGTTCTCTTTCAAAAGAAAAACAAGATGAAGGCATTGCAACTACAATGCAGTTTAGAAAAGAAAGAAGAAAAATATATCTAAATCAGACAGAAGACCCACATCTTCGACCTGAATATAAAGACTTTTTTACAAATAAAAACTTTTTTAAAAGTATAGAAGCTGTATTATTAAATAATAATATACCTAATTTTTCTCAAGTTGAAGCGTATAAATATTTTAAAGATAAAGAAGCTGAGCTAAAAAAAATATATTCTTATTTAGCAGATGAAGCTTCAAAGAAGCAGTATTTGTGTGAAATAAACCGAATTATTATATCAAGTCTTGTAGGCTATGAAGAAAGTGTAAAATACTTTAATAATATGTCTTATGAAGAGCATAAAAAGCATATAGAAATAGCAAGTAGTGGAAACTATCCAAAATTTAAACTCTTTATTAAAGGTAAAGTTGTTGAAACAACACCTACGGGGACCTTTGTTATAGAAGAATACCGTTATAAAGATGTCTTCATTGTTGAAAAAAACGATATTATTATCGATGGCGGTGGTTATTGCGGAGAAACAGCTGCGTGGTTTTTAGAAAATGGAGCTAAAGAAGTGCATTTATTTGAACCACTTGAATTTCATCACACACTTATAGAGCAAAACATTTCAAATGAAATAAAGGTTGGCAAGGTTGTTGTAAACAACAAAGGCTTAAGCGACAAAGAAGAAAGTCTTACCTTTAATGAAAATGGTGCCGGTTCAAGAATTTCTGAAAATGGCACTCTTACAATTAACTGTGTCAGCATTGACGACTATTGCACAGAACACTCCCTTGCTCCTACACTTATCAAAATGGATATAGAGGGTGCAGAATTAAAAGCCCTTATAGGGGCGAAGAATACTATTATGAAGCACAGGCCAAAACTTGCCATTTGTCTTTACCATAAGAAAGAAGATATGATTGATTTGCCTATGTATATAAAAGAACTTGTCCCTGAATATGATTTTTATTGCAAGGCAAATCACCCTTATTGGGAATTTGTTCTTTATGCTGTTGTAAACAATAAGTAAAGAGGCTACCTTGCATCATGATTCTTTGCAGGCTATAAAGCTATTATTTTAAAAACTTCTTGCTTTAAAGTCTTTTAATTTCTGCTTTAAGTAAGCTTTTATTGTATCTTTGCTATTCCACATAAGCACATCAACAATTGAGAGATAGGGTTCAAAAGTATAGGCTTTACAATCATATTCTAGCGTAGGCATATCCATAAAACAGAGTTTTATTCCTCTTTTTTCAAACTCCTCTTCCTTAAAAATACCTTTACCAGCAGGGGGATTTAAATAGCAGTCTGCCTTATAATAATCTGCAACTTCCAATGCCCATTGGCCAGCATAGCTAATTTCTGGCAAATCAATATTCTCTTGTGAAAAAATAAATGGCTCAAATTCAATATCTAAATATATAAAAACAGCCTTCAAACTTTCCATATTTAGATCGATAAGTAAGTCTGTTTTTGTGTTTATAAAACAATTTGTTATAATTTCTTTTACTTCATTATAATAAGGTGCGTATTTCTTATAATGCTCTATTTGACGAAGAATTTTTTGCAAACTCTTTTCTTTATTTTTAATAAGAACTTCGCTTGATGGAGTATTTTGTTGGCATTTTTCAATAGCCACAGTTATGTATTCCCAACTATCTTTGCTTGATATTGGTTTCAAAATTCTATTTCTATTCATCCAACTTTGAGGTGTATATTGGCTTACATCAAAAAGAACATAGCGATCACATAAAAAAATCATTGTATAATAACCTAAGTAAGGGAAAAAGTAGGCTTGCATAAGTCCTAGTGTTGTGCTCATATCTTTTCTCTTATTCTATGTGCATTTTTATTAATAAAAACTATTAATTCACATATTTTTTCAATGTCTTCTAACTTTACCTTTCTTCCAGAGGGCAATTGCATCACGCATTTTGATAATTCATCTGTTACAGGCAATGCGTTCATAAATTCAGGAAAGTCATCTTTATAGGGTACAACCTTGTGCATTCCAGGTGTAAAGTATTTTCTTGAAAGAATGTTTTCAGAATGCAAAAGAGCAGATAATTGGTCACGACTTAAACCAAAAAGTTTTTCGTCTATTTCAAGAACAAGGTATTGGGCATTGTCAAAATCCATGCGTGAAGTCAATATCTTTATTCCGCGAACAGAAGAGAGTAAGTCCTTATATTTACATATCTTTATTCTATTTTGCTCGCAGTTTTCATAAAATTCTTCTAATGAAAGCAAGCCCATAGCTGCTTGAAATTCCGAAAAGCGTCCATTACAATTTATAGAAACAGGTACTTGTTCTCTTCTTCCATGTGAGGAACGAAGATTACGCACTGTCTCTGCAAAAGCATCGTCATTTGTAGCTATAGCACCACCCTCTGCACAAGATAAAATCTTTGTTGCATGAAAAGAAAAAATTTCAGCCCTACCAAAATTACCTATATATCTGCCTTTATAAATATTGCCAATAGCGTGTGCTGCATCAAAAAGAAGTGGCACCTTATATCTTGCTGAAAGCTCTTCTAGCTCTTCAATATTGCAAGCATTTCCCCACAAATGCACCGCTAGTATAGCATGGGTCTTGTCTATGTGCTTTAATACCTCGTCTTTGCAAAGCAAGTGCGTTTTTCTGTCTACATCGCAAAAGATAGGTTCATAACCTGCCCAAGTGATAGCCTGCACACTTGCAGCAAAAGTGTAGGCAGGTACAAGTATTTTTGCACGGGCTGGCAAATTGAGAGCTTTTAATGAAATCATAAGCGCTATGGTAGCATTAGTAATAGTAACGCAATGCTTTACTTTTAAAAAGGAACAAAGCTTTTCTTCAAATTCTTGCGCTAATGGGCCGTGGTGTGAATAGTATTTTCGATGGAAAATTCCTTCCACCATTTCTTCAAATTTTTCCCATCTTGGAACATTTATTTGTCCAACAGGAAGAAAAGCATCAAAAGATTTTTTACCGCCAAAATACGCAAGGTCTTCTCTATTTTTTTTCATACTGCGTATCCTTTAGCTTCTTTATTATCTGTGTTGCGTACACTAAAATATCTTTTAATACTAAAGAAATCTCTTTAATATCATCACAAGAAACACTAGTTCCCATTGGTAAAATAATGTATTTTTCTGAAAGTCTTTTGGCATTTGGCAATTCTTTATCCCACATATTTCTTTCTTTTGAAACTGTATGCAGGGCAGGATAATAGTAGGCTCTTGCAAAAATCTTTTCAGCATTTAATAACTCTAGAGTCAACTCTCTTGATAAAGGCCACTTTTCATTTAATTTTACTAGACAAGACTTACAGTTTTTTTCTTCGCTCAGATCATAAAGAACAAGTTCTAGCCCTTCAATGTCTGCTAAATATTCTTTATAGGCAAGATGCTGTGTTTTATTTGCTGACAAAACTTGAGCAAAATCAGAAAAACTCGCCCTTGCAAGTGCAGCGTGTATTTCATTGAGCTTTAAATTCATGCCCAAACATTCAATCATATCTTGCTGGACAAAACCAAAGGATCGCATAGGGCGAAGCTTTTGTACTAAATCAAAATTATTTGTTGTAATATAGCCGCCTTCACCACCATTAAAAACCTTACTTGGCTCAAAACTAAAGGCTTCGGCATCACCAAAAGAACCTATTTTTTTCCCTTTATATATTCCGCCACATGCCTCAACAGAATCTATCAAAAGAGGCAGTGCGTATTTTCTTGCTAATGTTTCCACCTCATCTACAGGAGCTATATTTGTGATAGGGTGTGGCAGTAAAATAAGAGCAGTATCTTCATTTATACACGGCTCTATCGTTTTAACGTCAATATAGAGTTCGTCATTTACCTCACAAAAATGCGGCTGTAAACCAGCCCATAAAATAATATCTGCCATACGTCTATAGGTAAGCGGTGAGACAATTACTTGCTTTTTACCCTTTAAAGCCATTGCTTTAATTGTTAAAGTCATAGCATAAAAACAATTAGCAAAAGCAATACAGTACTTTACACCATGCAAATACGCAAGCTCTTCTTCTAATGCCCTCACATTAGGGCCATTATTCGACAATTGCATTTGCTCAAAAGAAATTTTTGCATTCTCTAAAAACTTTGCTTTATCTGGCTTTGTGAGAGACATAGTTGTTCTAAAGCTGTCAAAAACAGGCTTGCCAGCAAATAGAGCAAAGTCTTCTACATGCTTTTTTAACAATGCAAACTCCTTTTTAATTTTTAAAAATATCGAACTATCCTCTTGCTAGGTGAGAAACTTTTTTAAACCATCGAAGAAAACGTTCTTTTGCATTCAAACTATAGCTAGGCGCATCCATTTTTACTAATGTGTCTGGCTGTGTATTTTTTGTAACCATACTTCCAGCAGCAGCAACACTTCCTTCACCAAGATGCACAGCATTGAGTAGAGCAGAATGAGTGCCAAGATAGCAAAATTTTCCCACACGAGAATAGCCCGACAAAGAAACAAGACCTGCTAAAAAGCAATTATCATCAATTTGCGCATATTCACCAACAAATGTTTGTGGTAAAATTATCAAATTATTACCTAAAATCGAACCTGCCTGAACCACAACATTTTCGAAAATACAGCAATGCTCACCAATACTTGCAAATTGTGATATGCTTGCCTTAGCAGAAATGCAAGAAGCAGCTTTATAGCCCTTTTCTTTCATAGTAGTATAAAATCTTGTGCGCAGAGCATTGAGCTGATTTCCTCCAATGCCAACAAAAAAATCATACTCATCAGGTGGATACTTATTTTCAACTTCTTCAAAAGCTACAACAGGAAGAGATAAAAAAGTATTTGTTTTTAAATAGGCTTTTTCAACAATAAAAGCGCATACTTTATAATCTGTATTGAGCATAAAGTTTTCATATACCGTATGCGCAACACCACCTTCACCAATAATAATCAATTTTCTCATAAGAATCCATTTCCTTTATAACTTACTAAAGAAGTAATTTTAGAATGGTTTTAGTACATTAAGCAGTATTCTGATTAAATTAAGTATACAGAATATAAATTATCTGTCAATCTGTGGACTTATATAAATATAAATTTTAGAAATTCATTTTTTATACTTTTATTCTACATCAAAAAACCAGAATTAAGTACTGCAAAGCTTTTTACTTGCTAATTTTTTAGATTTTTTATAGACTATTTCTTGAATCTATATAAAAATTAATTCTATTAAATTATGCAGGTTGTAGCATGCTCACAGTCTTTAGTTCTGAATTACTCAGTTTATTTTTTGCGATATTCCTTCCAACCGCTCAATTTTGCTCATTAAATCAAAAATTCTATTCGCAAAAACAGCTCTGTTTTTCCTTATTTCTCGCCTTTTTTCTTGCTCTCGCCCTTGCTTCTGTTTTTAGCTATTTTATGAGTTTAATTGAAGATTTACCCCTTACACTCTTTTTTGAAAGCTATAATTTTTCATTTATTCCTGCATTCACTGCTTTTTGCTCATTTTCTTTCTTTTTTATTCTTAACGAAAGATTTTTTGACGAAACTTTCCAAAATAAAGCAAGAGAAAGGAAGATTAAAATTACTCTTCTTCTTGTTTTCACTCTCTTTTCTGCATTTTTTTCTTTACTTTTTTTGAACGCACTTTTTATTCTTCTGTTCATTTCATCAGCTTTTGATGCAATAAAGAATGCAAAAATGCCTAAGCAGATTATTTTTGATGAGAAAACAAAAAACACCTACTACACGCAAGAGTCAAAAACAAACATCAAACTTAAACACAAACCCAATATCTATCTCTTGCTCTTAGAATCTTACCAATCAGCTAACGCTTTAAAAAAGTGCTACGGCTTAGACGATTCTCCTACAAATGAGCTCTTTGCAAACAACAACTTTACAGATTACAAAAATGTCTACAGCAATTCACACAGCACAAACCGAAGCTTATCAGATTTACTTAGATGCAAATTATTTTTTACAGCTGCTGCAAACACAAAGGAGGCATTTGTTCTTGATGTTTTAAGAGAAAATGGCTATGGATGTGAATTTTTCGACACACAATTCTATGTCTTTGGCGAATATATGAAAAAGAATGAATACTCAACCTTCTTTATTCCTCAAAGTGTGCGTCTTCTTTATCTTTATTTAGGTCCTCTTTGGGGACAGTCAAAGTATTTACGAAAATTTGTAAAAGACATCGATCCATTTGAAGTTGATATAAATTTTAACAAACTTTTTCAATCGTTTAAAGAAAGAATTCATATCAAAAAAACAAAACCTACTTTTTACGCGCTTCGTTTTGGTGCTAACCATATTAACGTGAGAAATAAATGGAGTAATGACCAAAGCCAATTTATAACAACAACCTACCCTATCTATTTTAAAGAAGGACAAGAACAAATCAAGCAAGTTGTTACAACAATTATTGAAAAAGACCCACAGGCCTTAATCCTCGCAATCGGCGATCACGGAGCATTAAGGCATTATAATATTAATGAAGTAGCTAATAACCTTAAAGAATCACTCACAAAATGCGAGGTGACAAATAAAGAGTTTGCACTTGACCTTTTTAGTGTGAGGTGTGCGATTCGCTGGACTCATCCACACAAAAGTCATAATAAAGTACTATCACATGTGAATATTTTTCCCTATATATTCGAATCTCTTGGAGCTGGTGATAGCCTGCTCGATAATTTACAGCCAAATATTTCTATTTATGCTCTAAATAATAGCCTTGTTGTATCTGAGGGAAAAGTGCTGAAAGAGATAAAGCCCTACAAAGATACAGAGTATTATAAAAATCTAAAGCAAGCTTTTTTAGAGCAAAAGGCATGTTATGAAGAGTGTTTACTTCTTGCGTACGGCTGTAAAGGAGGCGAACAAATTGAGATACTTGAGCAAACATATAAGAAGTTTCCAGACGCTCAAGAACTACAATTACAATATATTACAGCTCTTTATGACTACAACAGAGCTTCAGATGCGATAGAAATTGCACAAAATATTCTTTCTTATTCCAAACATAAGGAATTACAAATTAAATATTTCTCTATGCTCAGTGAAATCTATCCCGCAAAACTTATTAATATTTTAAATAAAGAAAAAATATCCTCTTTGACCTTAGGATGCAAAAATGAAGTTATTAAAGCGTATATAAGATGCGGTCATATAGAAAATGCCCATGAATTAATTAAGCAAGTCATAGAATTGCACTGCAATAATAGAAGTAGTTTTGCTTGTATTTCACGTTCTTTAATCGCACTCAAAGATCATCGTACTCTTTTTGCTATAGCTTCCTCCATAAAAAAAAGGAGCACTTTTTATGATTTTCATATCTATCTTCTCATAGCTACCTTCATAAGTAAAGACTGGATAAAGGCTGAGCAATACGCAATGCAGGCAGTGAAAGACTGGCCTAAAGAGATTTGGGCATGGTTATTATACAGCTCTACCCTTGAAAAAAATAACAAAGCCAAAGATGCCATATTAGTCCTTCTTCAAGCATGCAGGCTCTGTTCTCAAGCAAGACCAATTCATGTAGCTATCGGTCATCTTGTAAATAAACACAAACTCAGCGACCCCATATACACTCCCTATAAGTTAGCTGCGCATGAAGAAATGGAAGCTGTCGTTTCTCTATTTATGCGCTACAACTATATAAATAAAGATTGGTATACATCTCAACTAGATAATACAAAGCCTCCTGCCATGTCGCACTGGCACTATATAAGCGAAGGTATTTATGAAGGGCTAAACCCTACGCCGTGGTTTGACTCCATATGGTATATAGCAAACTATCCAGAAGTTTGGAGAAATGGTATAAATCCATTTGTGCACTTTTTAACTGAAGGAATAAGAAAGCTCTACTCACCTTCTTTATTTCACAACCCAAGAGAACTTTTTATTGATAATCCAGAATTAATTCACGATAATAAACTGCTCTTCCAAGAAATGGATAAAAAATGGGGCAAATAAAGAAAAGATTGGTATAATTAATGCATATATAAAAAAGAAGTAGAGAAAAAGTTGCCCTATTAAATTTTATTCTATAATTACTTGAAATTGAACAATTTTATTTAATTTCTTCTTGTCAAATTCTTGTCTTTTTATATAAGGAGAAGCTCAATGCTTGACTACAATTTCACCAAGGGTCTTGTTTCAATAGTCTGTTTAGGCTATAAGCATGCAGATTTTATCAAGGATAATATCTTTGCTTTATGGAAAAATGCCTACACAAATATTGAAATTATTGCTATTGATGATGGTTCAAATGATGGCAGTGCCGAGCTTTTATTTGAGCTTGCCAAACAAAGCCCTTATCCAATGCAGGTTATTGCGCAAGAAAATACAGGTGATGTTGCCAATAATTTCAACAAAGGCATATACGAAGCAAAGGGTGAATTTATCACTGTTATGTCTTTTGATGATGTGCTTACCAATGATGCAATTTCAACAAAAGTGCAATTAATGGCAAAAAAGCCCAATATTGCCTTTATTTTCAATGACGAACTCACTACCATTGACGGACAGAGCAATATACTTGAAAAAATTTCCCCTTTTCGCGTGCTTGCGCAAAAGGAAATAAGCCCTAAAAGTATGCTTGAACTTGAGTACAGTCTTTTTGGTTCTTTCTTCATTCAAGGCACGCTTTTTAGGCATGATATTATAAGAGAAATTGGAGCTTTTGACAAAGATTTAATGGGTGATGACATTGTTTTACGTTGTAAGCTTTATAATTTCTTATTAAAAAATCCTGAATACACTTTCAGAGTATTTCCACAAACTGCTTGCTATTTACGCGAGCATGGCAATAATATACACAAAAATACTTTACGCCAGATAAGACTTGTAGGCGAAGTTTTACAAAGATTTTTCCCTGACAGGCCAAATCCGCCCATACTCTATAATTGGATTCACACGGCCCTTTCTTCAAATTCTTTTGAGGCTTCACTTGCAACTTTTTCACATAATACAAGGCTTTCTGCCCTCCTCAAGGACGAAACTGTGCAAAAAATGTTAAAAAACAGAGCTATAGCGTCATACTTACAAGAACAATCAAGATAAGGGGATAGTATGTATACATTATTAAATTTTAAAGTCAGAGGCGACCATGACGGTAAACTTGTTGCCCTAGAAAAGAACGAAGATTTTCCCTTTGATATAAAAAGAGTATACTATATTTGGGATACGACTAACCATTCCATACGCGGAAAGCATTCTCACAGAAAGCTTGAGCAAGTAGTTGTGTGCACATCAGGTTCTTGCGACTTTATTTTAGACAATGGCAAGCAAAGAACAGTCGTACATTTAAACACACCAGCGCAAGGGCTGTATTTGGATAATACTTTGTGGCGAGAATTTACAAATTTTTCAGAGGATTGCGTTGTCATGGTCTTGGCTTCCGAACACTTTGACGAAGACGACTATATCAGAGATTACGACACCTTTCTCAAAGGGGTTGCGCAATGATTCACCCCCTTTCAGATGTGCAGTCAAAAAACATAGGCGAAAGTACCAAGATATGGCAATTTTGTATTGTGCTTGAAGGAGCGCAAATTGGCGAAAATTGCAATATTTGCTCGCACTGCATTATAGAAAACGACACAATTATAGGCAATAATGTCACTATCAAATGCGGAGTACAAATTTGGGACGGTATGCGCATTGAAGACAATGTCTTTATTGGGCCAAACGCGACTTTTTGTAATGACAGACACCCAAAGTCAAGAGCAATTGAGTGGACTTGCGAACCTGTTATTATTAAAAAAGGCGCGGTCATAGGTGCAAATGCAACCATACTTCCAGGTGTTACCATTGGCGAGAATGCCCTTGTCGGTGCAGGTACGCTTATCTCTAAAGATGTGCCCGCAAACGCAAAGATTGTAAGGCAAGCGGATAATTAACAAAGATTTTTTTGCCTTCGGCGACCAAAGGGTTACTACCCTTTGGAAACCCGAGCATGAGCGGTTAAGCGACAGATAGGGCTAAAGCATTTTATTTATTTTTTTTTATTTGCGAAAAAGTTTTAAGCTTCGCTTAAATACTGTTTCG
>CAYJHE010000004.1:0-16758 GCA_964369675.1 uncultured Desulfovibrionaceae bacterium
TTCTCTGGCATATAAGAAAGCTTTTTTCTTCACGAATAATTGCAACACAAACCTCAAGCATAATTATCTCCGAATAATTTTCTTGCACTAAGCACTTGGAGTTTAAGAAAAAAATGAACTCAAAAATCTTCTTACAATTGCATAAAAAAAAGTAAAGGATTAAACTTTAATACACAGCTCTAACTATTAGCAAGTGCTTTTATGTATTCCTTTGCATTCTCAAAGTCTTTTGGGCTCATATTTTTTTTAATATATTCAATTGCTTGAGATGTTCTTTCATTTGGTTCAAGCGATTGTCCTAAGAGTAAATAAACATATGACATTCCGAAGTTTTTTTCAGTTCCTTCACCCTTGGCATACATAATGCCTACATTAAATAAAGCTTTTGAATAACCTTGAGCGGCTGCTTGTTCAAAAAAATTGAAAGCTTCTTTATAGTCTTGTGGTATGCCTTTGCCAGCATAATACATTTGTCCTAAATTATACATTGCTGGAGCATAGCCTTGAGCTGCTGCTAATTGGAAGTATTGCATAGCTTTTGCGTAATCAATTTCTGTATTTGTTCCATTGTAATAAATTAACGCTAATTGGAAAATAGATGAAAGATTGCCATTGTTTGCTTCTTCTTGTAGTTGACTAATTTGCCCTTCGTTTGCTTGTGCTTCAAGACCTAAGACATGCACTGTAGTAAAAGTGCAAGAGAGTATAAAAATATATACATAAAGCTTGAGCATTTTGAGTGAAGAACAAAACATTCTTTCTCCTATCGAATTTGGAAAGGATTAAACAAAAAAGTAAGAAAATGCAATAAATTGACTATATAACTATTAATATAAGTAAAATCTAAAATTGGCAAGAAGTTTTTATTAAAGTTTCATAGTTTTTTCTTATATTCCTTATATTACTTGAGTATTTTAGAGAGAATGCTCACAAATTTCTTCATAGAATTTGAGTCTATGCCCGAATAGTTTATGATTAAATCACCTTTTGAACTTTCTTTAGAAATCGATTTTGATTTTTTTTCGAGATTATCATTATCATTTATATTGTGTGAAGTATCATAAAAGTCTGATAAGAAAGATGTTTTTATACCATATTCGCCTGCAAGTTTTTTTAGTTCTTTATCTTCTTTCTTTGTTTTTAATTTTAGGATAAAGTGTAAGCCTGAAAGCTCTTCTTTTATTTCTGACTTAGTAGCTAAAGTACTTTCTTGTATAATGTTCAATATTTCATCTCTTTGAATTTTATATTTTTTCCGCATTCTGTTTATATGGCGTTCAAAATTTCCTTTAGATATGAATTGAGCTAATATGTGCTGTTCAAAGCTACAAACAGGACAAGTTGTAAATTGTAGATTTTTATTATATTTTTCAATAAGTTGCTCTGGTAGAATCATATAAGAGATACGCAAATTAGGCGCTAAAGTTTTTGAAAATGTATTCATATAGATTGTTTTTTTTGATAAATCTTTCGAAAACAAAGACTCAAGGGGTTTTGCTGTAAATCTTAATTCGCTGTCGTAGTCATCTTCAATAATAAACCTGTTTTCCTCTTTGTTTAGCCACTCTAAAATCTCTAAACGTCTTGAAATTGGCATAACAATACCAGTAGGGAAATTATGTGCTGGAGAAATATGAACAATATTTGCCTTGCTTTTATATAATTCATCAACACTCAAACCATATGAGTCTAAGTGTATGTTTTTTACCGTGATACCCTCTGAATTATAGACATAATTTATTTTTTTGTAGCAAGGATATTCCACTGCAACTGTATTATTTCTTCCTAAAAGTTTTACAAGCATAGAATATAAATATTCAGTCCCTGCGCCAATAAGAATATTGTTTGGATCTACTTGTAAAGCTCTGAATCTATAAAGATATTCAGCTATAGCCTTTCTTAATTCCCAAAGCCCTAAGGAAGGAACTTTTGCAAGTAAATCTTCTTGCTTTAAAGCCATTACTTCGCGCATTTCTTTATTCCATAGGCGAAAAGGAAAGTTATTTTTATTTATTGAACTTGCTGAAATATCGATTGAATAAAAAGGAGATTCATTATTTTCTGTAAAATTACTTTTTATAAAATTTAATTTAGTTGTTGAAGTGTTTTTTATTTGTAAAATATCGCTAGCATAATACCCGCTTCTTTCTTTTGAATAAATATAACCTTCTGAATAAAGTTGCAGATACGCATTTTGTGCTGTAATGATACTAATATTATGGTGTTGTGCTAAAGCTCTTTTAGACGGAAGTTTTTGATGCGCTTTTATATTGCCGTTTTCTATATCTTTTTTAATGTTTTCATACATTTGAATATATAAAGATCCATCTTGCTTATGTATATTATATGTGAGCATATTTGGTATTAACCTTTTAATGATTTTTTTATATTCAATACTTTTTTATCTCAATTAATGCTTTAAGTAAAGAAAAATATAGTAGTTAATAGTTTATACTATTATAATTTTTGGTATTAATAATTAATATAAGTTTGATTATTTCCATAATACCAAAATTCGACTATTCCTATTAAAAAATAGAGTGAGGAAAGTAATATGACAAATCAACAAGAATTAAACATACAATTAGCACAAATGCTTAAAAATGGTGTTATCATGGATGTAATGACTGCCGAACAAGCTAAAATAGCCGAAGATGCAGGAGCTTGTGCTGTTATGGCTTTAGAGAGAATTCCTGCAGACATCAGAGCTGCTGGCGGTGTTTCAAGAATGAGTGATCCAAGCATGATAAAAAGCATTCAAGAAGCTGTTTCCATACCAGTTATGGCAAAATGTAGAATAGGACATTTTGTTGAGGCGCAAATTTTAGAAGCAATTGAAGTTGACTATATTGATGAAAGTGAAGTGCTTACACCTGCAGATGAAGTTTTTCATATAGATAAGCATGCTTTTAAAACACCTTTTGTTTGTGGCGCAAAAAACTTAGGTGAAGCTTTGAGAAGAATAAGCGAAGGTGCTACAATGATACGCACAAAGGGTGAGCCAGGTACAGGTGATATTGTTCAAGCTGTAACGCATATGCGTAAAATACAAAGAGAAATTAAAGAAGTAAGCATACTCTCAAAAGACGAACTTTATAATAAAGCAAAAGTTTTAGAAGTAGCTTATGAATTGCTTGTTTATATACAAGAAAATAAAAAGCTTCCAGTAGTAAATTTTGCTGCAGGCGGTATTGCAACTCCTGCTGATGCAGCTTTAATGATGCAATTAGGTGCTGAGGGTGTTTTTGTTGGCTCTGGCATATTCAAGTCTGATAATCCAGCAAAAAGAGCTGAAGCAATAGTAAAAGCTGTTACAAATTACAATGATAATAAAGTGTTAGCTGAAGTATCAAAAAATCTTGGTAAGGCTATGGTTGGAATTAATTCAGATGAAATACAGCTTATTATGGCTGAACGTGGAATATAAAAATATGTTAATTGGAATACTTGCAGTGCAGGGTGCATTTATTGAACATGCAAACACATTAAAAAAGCTCGGTATTAACTCAAAAGAAATTAGGCAAAAAAATGATTTAAAGGCATCTTTTGACGGTATTATCTTGCCTGGTGGAGAAAGTTCTGTTATGGGTAAATTAAGCAGAGAATTGGACTTGTTTGATACTATTCACGATAAAATAGAGCAAGGATTGCCAGTGTTTGGCACATGCGCAGGAATGATTCTCCTTGCAAAACAGATAGATAATGACGAGCGAAGACATTTTGCCACAATGGATATTGAAGTTGTAAGAAATGCATACGGTAGACAGCA
This sequence comes from uncultured Desulfovibrionaceae bacterium, assembly GCA_964369675.1. GTDB lineage: Bacteria > Desulfobacterota > Desulfovibrionia > Desulfovibrionales > Desulfovibrionaceae > CAYJAZ01. The sequence continues at coordinate 3,770 of CAYJHE010000004.1, forward strand.
GGCAAGCTTTATTTCACATGGACATTTTGCAGAAAAAATTATAAAAATGCCTTTTATTAGAGCGCCTTATATATCAAAATTTCTATCTGATAAAGTGGAAAAACTCTCTGTTACAGACAATAAAATAACTGCTGCAAGGCAAGATAATATGCTTGTGACCTCCTTTCATCCAGAAGTTACACAAGATAGCTATGTGCACGAATACTTTATAAAAATGATAAAGTAGAAACCCTTTTTTTATTGATTTTTAACACTTGTATAAAATGCTCCAAATATAAATTTAAAAATCATAATAAAAAAGCTTGACTATTATCTTGCATTACTATACATATTCTTTACGCGCCCGTGGCTCAGCTGGATAGAGCAACAGGCTACGAACCTGTAGGTCAGGAGTTCGAATCTCTTCGGGCGCGCCATAAAAAATATAAGCCTTTTTATAAGGCTTTTTTTGTATCTAAAAAATAAAAATGCCGTTAAAGTGTGTCTTTAACGGCATTTTTTTCATTTTATATTATTATCAAATAGAATAAAGTACCAAAACAATAATTTGCGCAGAAATTATTCTGAGCAGCATGGTAAGTGGATACACAGAAGCATAAAAGGAAGCTAAAAGATCTGAATGCGTGAGTTGCTGTGCAAATGCAAGCGCTGGTGGATCTGTTGTGCTGCCTGAAAGCAGTCCGCATATAACAATATAGTTAAGTTTAAAAAATACCCTAGCAATGAGTGCAAAAGTAAATAATGGAAAAAAGGTAATAGTTGCACCAACTAAGAAGAGTTTTAACCCTTCTAAGCTAAAGAGTGCGTCAAAGAAGCTTGCTCCAGCATTGATACCCACAGCTGCTAAGAATAAAGCTATGCCCATTTCGCGCATAAGATGGTGAGCGCTTGAAGGTAGATGCCAAATAATACCCTTAAATGAATGCAATCTGCTTAGGAAGATGGCAACCAATAAAGTTCCGCCAGCAAGACCAAGCTTTAGTGTAGTGTCAAAAAATGGAAGTGTGATTGGAATACTTCCTACAAAAATTCCAAGAATAATACCTAAGAATATTGGAAGTATAGGCGGATGACCTAATTGTTTAGTGGCATTTCCTAAAAGTTTTTCTGCACCGTCTAAAGTGTCCTTTGTTCCTACTGCAACAATTTCATCTGCATAATGCAAGGAAATATTTTCGTTAGGCAAAAATTCAGTACCAGCACGCACAATACGAGTAAGTGTTATGGCATGAGTGAGAAAGTAGCGCAGTCTGCCTAATCTTTTGCCTATGACTTCTGGCTTTGTTACAATAATATGTCTGGTTTCAAGTGCTTCTTGATTGTGTGTCATGTCTTTTTTTAGCCAAACACCGAGCTTTTCAATTGTATCATTTACAATTGTTCTTTCACCAATCATATGAATATGCAAGTTTTTTTCAAGAATAATTTCAGATGCAGGCGCGTGCTGCTCTTCAACATTTTCTTCTTGTACTCTTGAAACAATTACATTATGCCCTTCTCCAAGAACAGAATTTAAAGTTTTACCAAAATATGCTTCATTAGTGACAGAAAGAGTTTTACTTGCAATTTCATTGTGTGCTGAGGTTTCTGCGTGAATTTTATCAATTTCATCATCAATATTGATTTTGAATATTGATTTGATAAGGAGCATGGTGATAATTATGCCAAATATTCCAAAAGGATATGCTATAGCATAGTTCACGCCAATAGAAGTGAGGTCAATTTCAAGCGCTTTAGAGGAGGCTATTTCACTTAATAATGTAGTTGAAGCACCAAGTGATGGGGTATTTGTGACTGCCCCACTGTATAAACCAACAATTGCAGTTTCAGAAACATTAAAGAGTGTGCCTACAAATATTGCAATAAAAGTACCTGTAAAAACAATGAAAAAGGCTAAAAGGTTTAATAAAAGTCCACGTCTTTTGAGTGAATCAACAAAAGAAGGACCTACTTGCAAACCGACAGAAAAAACAAAAAGTATTAATCCAAATTCGCGTATAAATTCAAGTAGATGTTTATCTGGATTGAAATTTAAATAGCCAATAAAGAGACCGCTAAAAAGCACGCCGCCAATACCAAGTTTTATTCCTTTAAAAGAAATATTACCAAGCGCAAGTCCAAACACAATAACAATAGAGAGTAAAACAATTGTTTGCACAACACCTGTTTGAGAAAAAAGATTTGCTATCCACATAGTTTAGCCTTTATATTCTAATACTTTTTTTAATGTCTTCAATTCTGTTTTTTGCAAAAATAAGTAAGGAAATCATATATTCAGATGAATTAAAGGTTTTTGTTACAAGTAAAGGGTCAAAAGTACAGATAGAATTAAGGTATTGCATAGCAATTTTATAGTTTTCTTCATTACCTTTGTCTGTGACTTCAGGATAAAGGGTGTAAAGAGTTTCAAAATAGTCACGCACAACAAGCATCATGCCTTGTACTTCATAAATATTGTTATCAACTTCTGTAAAGGAAATATTATTTGAATTTTGTAATAAACCAATAGCATAACCCATTAATTTGTCGCTGACAATGAGTTCAAAGGCTGAATAAATATCGTCTGGTCTGGCGTTAAAAACAGCCTTATCTTGTGCTACTTCTTCTAAATAAGTGTCTGCAAGTTCTAAACTTTTACTATAATAGGATTCCGCTGAAGGAATAAAGATATATCCCCATTTTGATGGTGAAAGAGCTAAATAATTCATTCTTGCAGAATATAGATTGTCATTTTCCTTATCAGCAGAGCCAAGTTTAGCCATTTCAACTGAAAAATGATCAAATAAAACCTTTGTGGCAACATACACACCAAATTGTCTGTATGCCCTATTGTCTAATATATATGAGTTAAATAAAAAGTCATTTGCAGACCAACCAAAGGTAGAATTTAATTCGTATTTGAGTTGATTGGTGATAGAATTAAGTACAGCATTTGCTTTATTTTCTTCAAGATTAACAGCTATAGGATTTTCAAAAACCGTTTGATCTATTGTTGAATAGATTTTTTGAGCAAAAACAAGTATTGCTAAAATTCCAATAATAAAAACTATTTGCACAGTCGCAAATGTAGAAACTTTAATTAAATTATCTTTAACTTTCATTTAATTTCCTCTTGTTAAATTTTTCTCTAAGTATTTTGCTTATAGCAGATATTAAAAAAAGTGACAAGTTATTATATTTAATCATTTTAATAGATTATTATAAGATAATCTTGTTTAATTAGAAAAATTTAAAAGAAAATATTAAAATAAGTCTTCAATATCAAATTTTTATAAAAAAAATAAAGCTTGACTATTATCTTGCATTACTATACATATTCTTTACGCGCCCGTGGCTCAGCTGGATAGAGCAACAGGCTACGAACCTGTAGGTCAGGAGTTCGAATCTCTTCGGGCGCGCCATATTTTATTGGATTTACAAATTTTGTAAGTCCTTTTTTTGTTTAAAGAGGCTTGAGATTAATCTTTTCATCTTTATATAGAATACTTCTCTTGCCATTTGCCTATTGCTGTGTTATTTAATTAAGAGATATAAAGATTAAATTTTTTATTCCGTTAATATACATATAGCATGAAAAGGAGAACAACTATGCAAATGTTATCGGACGCTGGTAGCGTAAGTGCTAGTAATAGCTTTTCAATGGGTGCTTTTTCTGAAGCGCTCAACTTTCAAAAGGATATGACAAATAAATTGTATGAAGGTCTCAATGGTGTAAAAACTAGCGGCAATCAAGCAATGGCAAATGTTGCTTTTGAAGAAGGCAAGGGTTTAACTATTGATACGAAAGTATAATTAGTCAGCTCTTAAGCTATTTACTTATAGGAAGACAAGCATTTTGCTCATCTTCCTATTTTTTTGCTCATGTTCAACATCTTTGTTAAAAACAAAATTATTCACATTATTTCAACGACTTAGAATTACGCGCCTTTAAGCTTAATTTATATAAACCCTTGATAAGCTTAATTTGTTCTGCCTTTGTCTTTACTTCACCGTCTATTTTTGCGTGTAAGGCTTTTGATAGTAAGGTAGAATAAATCTTTCCTTTTGGAATATCTAAATTTTCTAAGTCATAGCCGTTAATATCGGCTTTTTCATGTCGCCACTTGTATAAATACTGTGTGAGAGACTTTTTCACTTCTTCCTCAGAGGTTTTAGCAAGACAATAAAGGACAACTTCTATGCTTTCATTTTTAAGCAATGAGTAAATAATGCTTGATTTTTCCTTTTTTAATACTGTTTTTTCTAACTTTGGAAAGACATTAATAATACTTGCGCGTATGTTAAGAAGGTGGTCTAATCTTTTTGCTGTAAGTTCAAGTCTTTTACCTAATTCACTGATTTCTACAATATTATTATTTTTTGAAAGAGCTAATAAGAGAAGTAAAAGTTCGTCAACCTTTTCTTCAAGGTAGAGCTTTTTATGCAATTCAATAGATATTATGATATTTTTCATAAGCTCTTTTTTATTATTATCAAGAGATAAAATAGGGTGTATGGCACGAAGTAAGTTAAATTCTTGCATACGGACAAAACAATTAAACACATTATCTTCTTTCAAAATAAGTTCAAGCTCTGAGCGTATTCTTCTTCCTGAAAGTTGGTCAACAAGCTGAATTTCAATTGCATTTTGCATAAGCTTTTCACATTGAACTGAAATAGTGAAATTATATCTTTGCTCAAAACGTATAGCTCTTAAAATTCTTGTTGGGTCTTCGACAAAACTTAAAGTATGCAGCATACGCACTCTTTTTTTGCGTATGTCTTGCCTGCCGTTAAAAAAATCTACCAAAAGACCATATTCATCAGAGTTTAAACGTATTGCCATAGCATTGATTGTAAAATCTCTTCTCAATAGGTCCATTTTTAAAGAGGAAATTTCTACAGTTGGCATAGCAGCAGGATATTCATAATATTCAAGGCGAGCAGTTGCTATGTCAATCTTGCATTTCATACCCTCTGAATCTTTATAACTTACTGTCGCAGTGAGAAATAAAGCGTGCTCCTTTACTTCACCATTTAACATATGCGCTAATTTATGCGCAAATTTAATCCCATCGCCTTCAACAACAAAGTCTATATCTAAAGATGACCATTCTTGTACTTTTTTTTCCAAAAGCAAGTCACGAACAAAACCGCCCACCAAGGAAAGCTTATAAGAAAGAGAATCTGCCAAAAGCCCTGCTTGTTTTAAAACATGAATACATTCAGGACTTAATTTTTCAGTAAGCATTTTTGAAACATTTCTGTCTTTTTGCTTGCTAGATGACTTTAATAATGAAATATCGGTTGAATCTTCACTAAAAAGTCTGATTATATCAGTTCTTGTCACAACACCTATTAAAGGTAATTTATGTAATTGTTCTTGTTTTGTTTTTGAATCGCTTGCTGAAACAATAGGCAAAAGTCTTTGCTTTTCGCCTACAATAATTTCTATAACTTCTTGTAATGATGCGTTTTTATCTAATACTTTAAATACCCTATGCATATAGAGTGAAACCTTAGAGCGCATCATCATTGGATTGAGCGCGCTTGCTCTTGCTGCATGTTCTTGACTTATCCAGCCTATAACTTGGGAGTTTTTATTCAATACAGGCGCAGCCTTAATGCCAAAGCGCGTCATTGTTCTTGCGGCTTCACCCATACTGGTATTTTCATCTATACTGATTACAGGAGCAGACATTAAATTTTTTGCAATCATTTCAGGGTTTTTTATTAAGTACATTTCTTTAATGATTGCATCTTTTACTTCAAGTGAAGTCATGTTTTTTACACTTGCAGAAGCAGCATAAATATGCCCTCCTCCGCCAAATTTTTTACAAATTGTACTCACATTAATGTCTTTATCTATACTTCTAGCAAGAATCTGAACCTTACCTGCCATTTGTAGAAGTGCAAAAAAAGCTGTACAAGGTAAAATTTCCATGAGTTTAGGAGCAAGCAAGGCAAAATCATGAATATATTCTTCACTTGAAGCTTGAGCAATTACAAAATTTAATCCATAAAGTTCAAATGCTTCTGATGTTTCAAGTAATTCGTTTAATGCCTTAATGTGATCTGGTGTTAATGTGTCGCTTAAGTAATTTTTAAATTGATTACTATCAATTGAAAATTGTGAAAGATATGAGGCGGCAAGATAGTCTTTATTTGTTGTTGAAGAATAGGTAAAAGAAGCAGTGTCAGCATGAATACCAAGCAGGAGTAGGGTCGCGTCTTGTGATGTGAGTTCAATCTTTCTTCTTTGCAATTCTAAAGAAAGAAGTGAGGCAGTTGCGCCAATTTCATCATAATAAAGTCTATCAATATAAATATCTTGCGAAGAAATAGGATGATGATCCCAAACAATCACTTCTACATTATCTTTTTTTAGCAGGCCACTCACATGTTCTAAGCGAGTTGTTTGTCTTGTGTCGACTACAATCAAGCGAGAATATTTTTTGAAGTTCAAATCCTTGATAGAAATAAAAGAATATGTTTTTGATGCAATTTCATCTATATATTTTTGAAGAGATTTCTCTTGTGTGCCAGGAAAGCAGATGTCAGAATTTGCATAAAGATAACTAGCCCCTATGAGAGAAGAAAAGCTGTCAAAATCGGCATTAGCATGACAGGTTATTAAGGTTTTTTTGTCATTACTCTTCATTTCATTACCCGCTTTATAGGCTAAGCCCAAAGAATAAAAATAAGTATAAAAAAATCAGATAAAAAGCTTCCTTTTTAGTATACATATATTTTATTTTAATTCAATAGAAGTATGGACTTGGTGAAAATTTATTCTTTTGAGCGTATATGATGCTTTCTTATGGACTCTTCTAATCTATGACTTTGAATATGCGTATAGATTTGCGTTGCAGCTAAGTCACTGTGACCGAGTAAAAGCTGAACAGAACGCAGGTCTGCCCCATTTTCAAGAAGATGTGTTGCAAAAGAATGTCTGAAAGTGTGCGGACTTACCTTTTGTTTGATACCTGATTCAAGGGCAATATTTTGTATCATTTTCCAAACATATTGCCTTGTAAGAGCTTTTCCTGATCGATTAACAAAGAGTTCATCACATAAAGGTTTGAATTGTGGCCTTAAAGTAAAAATATAAGATTTAATTTTATTACAAGCTTTTTCGTGTATGGGTATAAGTCTGTCTTTATCGCCTTTACCGCGAGTTTTTATAATTTTCTTATCAAAGTCAATGTCATTAACCTTAATATTAACAAGCTCTGATACTCTAAGACCGCATGCATACAATATTTCAATGATAAGAGAATTTCTTTGCGATGATTTATCTATATCTCTATTAAATTCAATCATTCTGTGTATTTCATTAACTGACAATACATGCGGTATTTCATTGATGAACTTAGGGGAATCTAAAAACAAGGCGGGATTATGCTTTATATAACCTTCACTGCTACAATATTTAAAAAAAGAACGTAGACTTGAAAATCTTCGTGATAATGTTCGCGCGCTATTGCCTTCTTTTTTTAAGGTTACAGCAAAAAGCAAAAGAAATTCATCGTCAATTCTTTCAAACTCTACTTTAAGTTGTTTTGTAAATAGCTCAAACAAATCAATATCTTGTTTGTATGCAAGAAGTGAATCTTTTGAAAGACCTCTTTCAATTGTTAAATGATTGAGCCATTCATCTTTATAAAGCAAAGCTTGTTCCATATCTTACAAGACCCTTGCGCCAGGGAAGCGGAATTGTAATACAGCCCTTGAATTTGATGCTTTTTTTCTTGTTAAATAAGGTCCAGACCTTAAAACATGGTATCTACCGCTAGATTTAATGCTTGTAGGTAAACCTAAACTGTGCACGATTTTTGCTTTTTCTTCAGCTTCTTCTTTTGTTGTATAGCTAGCAAGCTGAATAAAGACTGTGCCCTCGCCCTCTACAACTTGCACAGGTGCGCTTGTATTTGCTGAAGAACTTGAAGGCTGTACTGATGGTTGTGCTGAAGGCTGAGCTTGCACTGTAGCAGTATTTGCCGAAGAGCTTTGAGCTTGCGTATTGCGAATACTTGATGAACTTTGCGCACGCGAAGAACTTGCTCCTTGACTATTGTTTAAAGTAGAAGCATATGAAGGGTTTGGATGTGTCCCATCGTCTTCATAAATACTTGTTAAACTTTCAGGATACTGCTCTCTGCGTAAATCATGATATGTCTTTCCACTTGTTTGAAAAGACCATGTTCTTATATTTGGGTTTGCAGCTGCGCTTGCACTTGCAGCAGTTGAAACAGATGCAGTCGCAGTCGAAGAAGTTGAGGCAGCTGAAGTTGAAGCAGCAGCGGAACTAGTGGTAGAAGCTTTTGCCTCAGAATTAACCAGTTTAAATGTAGAATGATTTGCATTATTATCGCGACTTGCAATAAATGTAGGCGATGAATCTAAGTCGTCTTTCTCTGTTGCTATGGAAACTTGAGCAACTCCTTGTTCAAACATTCCAATTTCAATAGCGGCTTCTTTAGATAAATCTATCACTCTATCGTCAATAAATGGGCCTCTGTCATTGACCTTTACGCGAATAATCTTTTTATTTTCAAGATGCTGGACATATACATATGTTCCAAGCGGGAGGTGTTTGTGGGCAGCAGTCATATCATTTTGATTATACACTTCACCACTTGCAGTGAGCTTTCCATGAAAACCTGGTCCATACCATGAAGCATGCCCTCTTTCAACAAATCCCTTTGCGTTAACAAGTGGATAATAGGTTTCTCCTCTCACAGTATAGGCTCTAGCTCTTTGTTCTGGAGTAAAGGAATAAGGTTTGGATTTAATACCACAAGCTGTTAAAAATAGTAATGAAACTAATAAAATAGATAAATTTTTATACATAATTCAACCCGTATCGTATAAGAGCAACAATTAATATGCCCGAAGTTAATGTGACAAACAATGATTTTGTGTAATATGCAATTAAAAAGGTTGGAATAGCAGCAATCAAGAAAATATTTGAAAAGCTAAAATCCAGACTATGGTTTCGCACAAGAAGCTCAGAAGCGGTGAGCGAAGCGAGAATTGCAGGCGGAACATAAGAAAGCCATTTTCTGAAAAAAAGCGGAAGTTCACGGCCAGCGAAAAGTGTAACAGGAGTTACCCTGATAAACAGCATGAGAATAGCTATTAAAAGTGTTAATATGAGTAGATAATTATTTGACATAGTTAATATAACCTAATTCGTGTTTTCCTTTTTTATTTCAACATATGCAGCAAAGAATGAAGAAAGCAAGGCAGAAAGAATCAAAGAGTAATTTCCAAAACCTAAGCTGACAAAAAGCAAAAGCAAGACAGCACTTAAAATCGCTACAATGCATTGCATTCTCTCAAGGCAAAGAGGAAGTAATAAAGCAATAAACATAGCAGGTAAGGCAAAGTCAATTCCATAAGGTTTAATATCAGTAAGCAATTCACCTGAAATTGCCCCCAAAGCAGAGCCAAGTATCCAGCCTAAGTGTGATACAATATTGACAGAAAAAATCTGACAGGTATCATGAAAAGTAAATTCAGTATATTTCTTTCTTAAATGTGCATAGTGAATAGCAAAAGTTTCGTCAGTAATTTGTGAAGCAAAAAGAATTTTTTGGAAATAAGTTAAGGATTTTACAAAGGGTAATAAAGAGGAAACCATGATGAAATAGCGTAAATTAATTAAAAAATTTGTCAAAAGAATAGAGAAGATGGGCGATTGTGTCCCAACCATTGCAGCTGTGATAAATTGACCAGAACCGGCAAAAATAAATATAGACATCATAATAGTATAATAAATACTGATGCCATTTTTAACCGCAAGCACACCAAATGCAAAACCTAAAGGAAGGTAAGCAAGAAAGATAGGTGATGCATATTTAGCACCTTGCAGACATGCGGTTATGAAATCTTTTGAATTTTTATGCATTTATTCCTCTGTTAATTTTGAATACATTATCGTTTTCATAAAAAAAATCAAGAAAAATTTATACTTCAATCTAAAATTTTATACTCTTACATAAATGAAGAAGAAAATCAAAGTAAATCTATAATTTGCAATAACTTGCTAATATATCTCCTTCTAAGGTTTGAGCATCTATTGAGCAATTTTAATAACTTGCATAATTTTTAAAAGTACGTCATAAATTAAAAAATAACTATGTTTTGCAACACAATTAATTTTTATTAAAAATGAGTATATTTTTATGAATACAAAGATAGTTTCTGAAAATTTAGGCAAGATAAAAGCGCATCAATTTAAAGCTAAAGGTTCTGAACTACTGCCTTTTTATGTAAAAGCATTGAGAGAGATCTGTAAAAGTTCTGCCCCGCTTTCTACAACACTTAGAACGCCGCTTAGAGAGGCAACAGCCATACTTGCCAAAGATCCAGCAATTGAAACCATTGCAAAAAAGAAAATCAACTATAATCCGGGTAATGAAAAAGAATTACTTGAAATAGCTGAAAGATGTCATAATTTCTTTTCAAAAGCTGCTTCATTTGAAAAGAAAGAAGACGCTCAAAAGCGTAAGTTACGCATGGATAAAGCTCTTACTATTGGAAAAAAACTACTCGCTCAAGGCAAGTTCTCTGAAGCAGACCAAGCCTTTCAAGAAGCGGTAAAGTGTTATAAAAATGAACATAAGCTTTTTATTATAATAACAAAAGCTCTTTGCGAAGCAGGTCAGTATAAGCGTTCAACCACTTATCTAAAAAGAGCAAAGGAAATTTTACCAGCAAACGACAGTGATGTTTTAGAGTTGACGCAAATTGTAACAGATGCAATAAGTAAGAATTAAATACTTGCTTTTTTATGCATGAAGCTTATTCTTTATTAAGAATATCTTTCTTTCTATTACGGAGGTTACATGTATATCATGGGAAATGTTATAGGCACAATTGCAGCTTTGTTGCACACAATAATTAATATATACACATTTGTAATTATTATTGCTTCACTTTTGTCGTGGGTAAACCCTGACCCTTATAATCCTATTGTTCGAGTTTTACGCTCTCTCACAGAGCCTGTTTTTGATAAAGTTCGCCGTTTAATTCCTTTCACACAAATGGGCAACCTTGATTTAACTCCTCTTATTGTTTTGCTTTTCTTATTTCTGCTAGACGGCGCTGTTGTACAATCCTTGGCAGATTTTGCACGAAGAATGTAGTATAATTTCATATTATAAATAAACTAAAGAGTAAAAAATAGATTTTTACTCTTTTTTTTGCTAAAAGTACATTTAAAAAAAATCATAATTTTTTTAAAAAAACTATTCCCTTTTGATTTCGATTATGCTATATATACATTAAGACTGGAAGTAAACTGCTTACTTAATGGAAGTATTTCTTTTTAGTTTTTGCATGATGATTCCAGTATGAACCTCTAAACTTTAACCTTTAACAAGGAGAGTCGACTATGGAGAACACAGAACTTGAATTTTTTCAAACAGTAGCATTTAAAAACCCCGAAATTAAATCTTTACTCGATGAGCATATAATTCTTAGTAAGCAAGTTGACAAGCTCGAAGCAAAACCTTTCCACACCCCTACCGAAGCCTTGAATTTAAAAAATTTAAAGAAATTAAAACTTGATAATAAAACCCTGTTACAATCACGAATTGAACAAATCTAATATTAGAAGCCACCCCACAAGGTGGCTTTTTTATTTAAAATTTTTGTTCATAAAATAGAGCTTGCTAAAAATCTAAAAAAACAGTATCTTTTATAAAGAATACTTATGAGGTTTAGTTAATGCCAATATACGAATTTACTTGCAAGTCATGTGAGAAAAACTTTGAAGAAGTAGTTTTAAAAGAGAGTGAAACAATATCATGCCCAGATTGTTCGTCTCAAGATGTAGTTAAACTTATGTCTTCTTGCAGGCACTCTTCATTTGGTAACATAGGTGCTTTACAACAAGAAGCTTCTTCAAGGGGATGTGCTTCTTGTACTAGTAAGAATTGTTCAAGCTGCGGTTAATTGTATTTTTAATAAGGATTATACTATAAATATGAAAAGCTTATGCATTGCGACACGCGGTTCTCAATTAGCTTTATGGCAAGCAAACTATATAAAATCACTACTTGAAGAAATTAACCCTTCCTTACAAATTAATCTTGAAATCATCAAAACACAAGGTGATAAGATTTTAGATGTTGCTCTTGCCAAGGTTGGCGGGAAAGGTTTGTTTGTAAAAGAAATTGAAGAAGCATTACTCGATAAAAGAGCTGATATTGCTGTACATAGTTTAAAAGATGTTCCTATGGTTTTGCCACAAGGTTTGACAATAGCTTCTTACCTTGAGCGCGAAACTCCATTTGATCTCTTTATTTCAGAAAAATTTGAAAGTTTTGAAGCATTGCCTCAAAATGCTACTCTTGGCACTTCTTCTCTAAGAAGACAAGCCCAAGCGCTTAGCATGAGACCTGATTTAAACATCAAACTTTTACGCGGAAATGTTGAAACGCGCATAAACAAGATGAAAATGGGCGAATACGATGCCATTATCCTTGCTCATGCTGGTGTAAAGCGTTTAAACCTTGCAGCAAAGTTCACTCAAAACCTTTTACCTCCTCTCTTCTTACCTGCTGTAGGCCAAGGCGCACTTGCGTTAGAAGTGAGAGCTGATGATGTTAACATACAATCGCTACTTTCAAAACTCGACCATGAACAAACAAGAAAATGTGTTGAAGCAGAAAGAGCTTTTATGCGAACATTAGAAGGCGGATGCCAAGTTCCTATAGCTGCTTATGCAACTATCGACCAAGAAGACATTTGTCTTCAAGCTAGAATTGCTCGACCTGACGGTTCACAAACAATAAATGCTCAATACATTTCAAAAGATGCAGAAGAATGCGGCATTCATCTTGCAAATCAAATGAAATCAATGGGCGCACAAGAGATTTTAGATGCTTTAGTTTGTGACAATCAATAACTGCCTTACAAAAAAGAAGGTGTTTTATGTCTCAACAAAAAAATAAGCCGAAATTAAAACTTCACACTCATTGCTCACTTGAGCGTATACC
>CAYJHE010000004.1:16768-38277 GCA_964369675.1 uncultured Desulfovibrionaceae bacterium
CCGATGCATGTGATGATATTCCTCGCTCAAAGCAAATCAAATATTTCCAACCAAGAGCCTATAAAGCTTTAGAACTTGCTGTTAATATTGATAAACTTGACTATAATATCTATCTATCTTCTGATGTAAATCTTGGAAGGTCTTCTATTGTTATGGATTTTTTAAAAAGCTATGCAAAAAAGAAGCAAACTCCGCCTGATTTACTTTATGTCAACAATTTTGAAGATCAAGACAAGCCTATCTTGCTTTTTGTACCTGCTGGTACAGGTAAGATTTTAAAGTCTGGATTATCTAAAACTGTGCAAGCCATCAGAAGAGAACTTATTTCAAAATTTGAAACAGACAATTATATAAAGAAAAGATCTAAACTCTTAGATGACTTCAATGAGCAAAAAAATTCTTTGTTAAAGCAAATGAATGCAATAGCAGAAGAAAGAAACTTCTTATTAGATTTTGAAGACAAAAATTCAATTACCCTCTTTCCTGTGAAGGATGGTAAGAAGATTTCTGACGATGAATTTGCACTTTTAGATAAGAAAGTGCAAGAAGAATTTAATCAGCATGGTGATGTTTTACTACAAATTCTTACTGAAATTATTAGAAAAATCACTAAGGCTGAATCTGATTATAAAGATGCTGAAAAAAATCTTGATAAATCTATCATGCTAGATGTTCTTAATAGGCAATTGAATCCTTTTTTAATCAAAATTATTAAATATTTAGAAAAAGAAGAAAGTCAAACGCAAGCGCTTAAACTCTATTTTGAGCTGTTAAGAAATGATATGCTTGATAATTTTGATATTTTTCTTCCAAAAGAACATCAAGGGCAACATTCCTCACAAAATGACCTCTCTATTTCACATCACGATGTTGAAATTTGTCGTTATGAAGTGAATCTTTTTGTAGACAATTCAAATACAAAGGGCGCGCCTATTCTTTATGAGGATAATCCAACTTCTTATAATCTTTTAGGAAGTATTGAAAGAGAATCTGAAATGGGTGCTCTTATCACTGACTTTACCCTAATAAAAGCAGGTTCTTTACACAAAGCTCTTGGTGGTTATCTTATTATTCATCTTGAAGATATTCTACAGTATACAACAGCTTGGGAAGGCCTTATGCGAACTCTTAGAGCAAGTGTTTCGCGCATACATGAATCTGCTGAACAAAGTGAAGCAATTCGTACAAAAGGCATTGAGCCTGAACCTATTCCTCTTGATTTAAAATTTATCTTAATAGGTACAGATGCTTTATACGAAAAGCTCATTTCACATGACGAAAGATTTGCAAAGTTTTTTAAGATAAAAGCACAACTTGTTGATTCAACTGAAAGAAATGCTGCAAACATTAAACAATGGCTTGCAAATCTCACCTCTATTCTTGACTCAGAAAAGCTTCTCCCTTTCACTAAAGCTTCATTAGCAGCCTTAGTTGATTTTTCCTCTTTTCTTTGCCAAGACCAAAAAAAGCTCTCACTTAAATTTTCTATTATCAGAGATGTCATGATTGAAGCATGCACACTTGCGCGCATTAACAAAAAGAATATTGTTGATGTAGACATTATCGAGCAAGCTTTAGAAGATAGAAAGTTTAGACACAATTATCTTGAAGAAGAATACCTACATGAATATTGCAGAGAGATGATTCACATTCAGACAAGCGGTTTTGAAGTTGGTAAAGTGAACGCACTTTCTTTGACAATTTATGGAGATTATGAATTTGGTTTACCGCATCAAATTTCTTGCACTGTAGGTGTTGGACATGGCGGTGTTGTTGACCTTGAAAGAGAAGCAGAACTTGGCGGCCCAATACACACAAAGGCTGTCATGATTCTCAAAAGCTTTTTAGTTAATCAATTTGCCCAAAACAAACCACTTGTTTTAACTGGTTCTCTATGTCTTGAACAGTGTTATTCAGGTATTGAAGGAGATTCAGCCTCAGGTGCAGAATTAGTAGCCTTACTTTCTGCCATTGCCGACCAACCTATAAATCTTTCACTTGCCTTCACTGGTGCAGTGAGTCCAGCTGGTAAAATTCTGTCTGTTGGTGGTGTTACTAAGAAAATAGAAGGATTTTTTGCTATATGTAAGCATCGCGGTCTTACAGGCGAGCAAGGAGTGATTATTCCTTATGTAAATAGAGATAACCTTATGCTTAACAAGCAAGTACAAGAAGCTGTTGATGCTGGACTTTTTCATATCTACACTGTGAAAAATATCAATGAAGCACTCACGCTTTTGACTGGAATGTCATGTGGTACATTAAGAAAAGATAAGACCTATACAAAGAATTCATTTTTTGAAAAAGTAGATAATAAACTTAAATTATTTGGCTGGCTTGCTGATAATTCTTTTAAAACAAAACCTCGTTCAGCAGATTAGCTTTATTTCATGCAGAAATTCTCTATTTTTGAATATAAATAAGAATAATTCTTTTTAAGAATTATTTTTAAAATATCTTGACAATTATAAGTGAATAAACTAAAATATTATTACATTTTTAAATCGGAGCTCATGATTATATGGATACAAATCAAAAAAAATCACTAAATGCAAATGTCTTATTCACTCTTCCTGTTATAGCTACTTTAGCTTTAGCAACACCAACAATTGCAAATGCTGAAGGCTTTGCCTTACAAAACTGGTCTGCTCGTGGTGCTGGTCTTGCTGGCGGTTTAGTTGCACGCGGTGGCGATGCTTCTGCTGTAGCTTACAACCCTGCTGCTATCACTGAACTTGAAGGCACTCAATTCATGGTAGGTGCTGAATATATTATTCCTGAAGTTCACTTTGATTTCGATAATCACGGCAGATACGATTCAAAATCCTACAATTTCTTTGTACCTCATGGCTACGCAACACATAAAGTTAATGACAAACTTTCTTTAGGTATTGGTTCTTATTCGCGTTTTGGTCTTGGCGCAAAGTATGCTGACAGCTGGCCTGGAAAGTACAGCACCTATAGCGTAACTATTCAAACTGCAACTATAAGTCCTGTTGCTGCTTATAAAGTAAACGACAATCTTTCACTTGGTGTTGGTTTAGAATTTTCAGCTGCAACTGTTGACATGAAACAATATAGCGACTTATCAGGTGGTTTAGCTACAGGAATGATGGACGCAGATATTGACCTTACAGGCGACCTTGCTTATGGTTATGCTTTCAACCTTTCAGCACATTACAGATTTAACGATCAATGGGCTGCAGGTCTTGTATACCGCATGGGCCCAACTTACAATATAGACGGCGAAATGACAACAATTATCCCTTCTACTGTTCCTGCTTCCTTAGGTGGCGGAACAACTCTTGTACAAGATGCAAGTGCAACCTTAAACACTCCTGATCAAATCAATTTAGCTGTTGCCTATACACCAATCCCTACCCTTTCTTTTGAAGCTGGTTTTGCTTATGTAATGTGGAGTGAATATGAAGATTTAGACTTAACAGCTGGAAATTCTGTTATTCCTCTTCCAAAACATTGGAGAGATACATATCTTTTCTCACTCAGTGCTGAATACCAAGTATTAGATTGGCTCACACTTCGTGCTGGCGTAAGCTATGAAACTTCACCAATGAACCCTGACTATGCTGAATACCTTCTTCCTACAAATGGCAGATTCAATTACGGCATCGGTGCAGGCTTCCATAAAGACAATTGGGCTATCGACTTAGCGTATAACTATCACGATATCAACTCTTTAGATTATGGTCAATCTAATGTAAAATACACACATGTAGACAATGATAGCACTGCGGCTGATTCTGGCGCGCATGCTTTCTTATTCGACTTTAGCTATAAATTCTAATTCTAAATAAATTTATATAAATAAAAAGGGTATTGATTTTTCAATACCCTTTTTTTTGTTTGTCTATTTTATTTTTTATCTATTTTATTTTTTGTCTATTTTATTTTTTGTCTTTTAACATGCCATATAAATTATGTGAACATGAAAGATAGTCATTATTCATAGGCTGAATTTCTCTAAACAATAGCCTTCAATGTATAAAAGGTAAAAGTAAGTATTGCTAGACTTTTTTGATCATAGCTTGACCTTTCATATTCGTGTATCAACAGAGCGTTAGATGAGAATTATCCTCTTGGTCGCAAAGCAAAAGTAAAGTCTCGTTTACCTTGTAGCAACTCTTCTTTCCTTTGTAATTCTTTCTGCCAAAGCAAGAATAGAGTTTGCGTAAATAGTGAGGTTATTGTACTTTCTAAGCACTTTTTGCTTTGATGAAGTTGAAGAACTTGTTTTCCAGTTATGCTTATGTAAATAGTTTGAAGCAGAAGCGATAGCATCGGCTGGGTCAAAGAGGTTAATAATACCGTCATTATTACCGTCTACGCCGAATTTATCGATATTTGATGGCATAAATTGACATAAACCAATAGCACCATACATTGAACCTGGCATGGCAAATGGGTCTAAATTGTTTTCAATAAGATACTTTGTTAAAGCTCTAAACTCATTATAAGCCCATTTTGAGCGTTGTTGCATCTTTGTATTAATCCATTTTGTTCTTGAAGTAGCGCCTTTTGGCAACTTAGACATATATTCAGGAATTTGCTTATAGTTTTTAGAAGAAGCCATGCTTGCTAAAGTATAAAAAGCTGTTTCAGAACCTAAATAATCGCCTAAACGTGTTTCAGTGTAGAGCAAGGCGGCTATCACTTCTTTTGGTACGCCGTATTTTTTTTCTGCTGCGATAAAGGCATCGTAATTTTCATTGATAAATTCATTACACTTTTGCGCATTTCGTGCAGTTACATGATTTTTATACCAAGGACCAGGAGTTTTATAGCCTTTTATTGTATAATCTCTACGCGGTGACTTTTTTGTTGTTGTCTTTGGTTTTGTTTTGAAATTAATGGAATAAAGTTCTTTAACTTTTAAACCCATAGGATCTTGTGAAATAGTAGAAGGAAGTTTTGAAAGAAAGTAGGCAGTTTTCTTAGAATCTAAACCGTCAGCGACTAATTGTTCATAAATTTGAGCCCAACTACCATCAATCTGCATGCTCGAATAATCAAAATCTAAATTTGAGGCTTTTAAAGAATAGGGAGTATGAGAAAGTTTTGGTGTTTCAACTTCAAAAGAAGTATTATAGCTTATCTTCTTTGGTACTGCATAGGCACTAAGGTTTTGCTTTTTATTATCATAGGTTGAATAGTAATTATTTTGAGTGCTTGAAGTATTTTGCTGTGCGTTAGTAGTTTTTAGAGAGTTAAAAGAAGTTTTATTTAAAAGTTTGCTTTGAGCTAGTCTATCATCTTCTTCTTTCTTTTGCCTTTCTAAAACATATTTATTATACACTTCCAATTCATTATCAATCACAATAGGTTTATTTTTATTAACATAAACTTGTTCATTTGCAACAGATTCACTCTTAGAGCATGCGCATATCATTAAAGAAAGTGCAATAAAACTAAGTGGCATATATTTCATTTTTTCTCCTAAGGTAGATTCTTCTAAATAATTTAACGAAGAAATAAGTCATTATTATTCGTTTTAAGTGTATTTAAAAAACTACTTTAAAAACAATTAGAGCTTTTGCTCATGTATAGTATAAAGTGAGCATACTCTAAAATACATTAAGTGTCCAGTTTACCTTTCCGAGAAAATAATTCTTAATTGTGTCGAAGTTTTTTGTTAAAAGAGGAAAAACGCTATTATCTGGTTTTAAGTCTATTAAAAATTCATTATTTTGTGAATTTGTAGCAGAATGGAATACTCTATATAATGAAATACCTTGTTGTGGAATACAAAAAGCCATAATTTCACCATATATCATATCATTGATATTTGTATCTATACCAATAAGAGCATTTTTTAGAATTGTAGGCTCCATATTTTTGTTTTTATAAGAAAAAATTAAAATATTGTTTTGCACAAACGTTTCTGGCAAAGTCATATAGCTTTCAACTTCAAAAATCCTTTGACCTTTTTCATTCACTTCACCAGTATAGAAAGGCGAGTAGACTGCTACCCTCTTTGCGCCTGAATGAGAGAAATTGTCAAGACGAGCTTGCTCATTCAAATATAAACTTGAAGAAGTGTTATTTTTATTTTCTGCTAAAGCTGCTTCAAGATTTTGAGAAAGAAACTTAGGCCCTACTGCATTTTCTATCCAATCAATATTAACAGAATATTTTTTTAATAATGTAATTAACCATGAATCTGGTATACTTTGTTTTTTTTGCAAAGTTGAAATCGTAGATTGTTGAACTCCTAATGCTTTAGCAAGTTCTTTTTGTGTTTTAGTGCCTGTGCACTCATAAATTCTTTTCAATTTTTCTTTAAAAAGCTGCTCATTTGACATTTGTGTCATTCTAGCTCCCAATATTTAATATCATATTTTTAAAAAATTCTCTAATTTATTTCTCTGTAGATATTTAAAAAAAATTCAATAGTCATTGATTATTATACAAATATTCTTTTAAATATTACAAAAAACAGTTGCTTATATCGAATAAAGTGTATACATTTCTTAAATTTTATATATTTACCCAATTTTCATTTGTTTTATATTATCATAGACTTTTCTTCATTGCAAGATTAATTATAATTCTTTTTTAATTGATTTTTATATGATAATGGTATTTTTTTGTATATTTTATGTGTTTTATATATAAATTTAATTAAAAGAAAAAGTCTTTTGCACATACTTGCGCAAAAGACTTTGAAAGAATAAATATATTTCTATATCTATTTAATAGACTTTAATAAAGGATGATCAGGTGATAAGAAAATCCTAGAATCAGACTTTAAAGATTTTTGCATTGCTTCTAAACCTCTTTGTAGGTCGTAAAATTCAGGTGATTTTGAAAAAGCATCGCCGTAAATTTTTGCAGCTTCGCTATCGCCTTCACCTCGAATTACTTGAGATTTATAGTTAGCATCAGCTAAGATAACAGCTCTTTCTTTATCAGCTTCAGATTTAATTTTAGTTGATTCTTCTGAACCTTCTGAACGGTATTGCTTAGCTTGTCTTTCACGCTCTGCACGCATTCTTTCAAAAATTGCTCTTTGGTTTTCTTGCGGAAGGTCAGTTCTTTTTATACGAACATCAACTACTTCTATACCAAATTCTTTCATTTGTGTTGACGCAGCTTTGGTTACAGCTTCCATAATTTCTGAACGCTGGCTTGAAACAACTTCTGTTAAGGTGTGAGAACCTAGCTGAGCTCTTAGTTGTGAATAGACAACTGCATCTAATCTTGCTTGCGCAGCTGGAATAGTACGCACAGTTCTATAGAATTGAAGAGGATTAATAATACGCCAACGAGCGTAGTTATCAAGCAAGATTGTTTTCTTATCGGAAGTAAGAGCTTCTGCAGGCCTTGCGTCATAATCAAGTATACGCGAATCAAAGTAAATCACGTTTTGAATAAAAGGCAGTTTAAAATGAAGACCTGGAGTATATATCTTGTCTTGCGGATTACCCAATTGCACAACAAGTGCATTTTGAGTTTGGTGAACAATAAATATTGATTGTGTAGCCAATAAAGCAGCTAGTATGAGAAATATAAGTAAACCTGTGATTTTTTTCATGTTTATACCTTGTTTTTCTTATCTTATATTTGATGAAGAAGTATTTCTTGGACTTGGACGCGAGGAATCTATTTGCGGGATTTCTTGCGGAACATATTGATAGCCAGGTTGATTTGGACTTTGTGCTGGCGCTATAGCTTGCGGCGCTAAAGGAAGCACTGGCATGAGGTTTTGCATGCCGTCTGTGAGAATAATTTTTTCCATTCCTGGTTGGCTTAATATGTTTTCTAAGGTTTCATAAACCAAACGCTGTTTTGTAGTGTTTGGATTTCTTTTGTATTGTTCATATACAGCATTAAACCTACTTGCTTCACCCTCTGCTTGACGTATACGAGTTTGCTTATACGCTTCTGCATTATTAATCATAGCTGCTGCATCACCACGAGCTTTTGGAATAAGTTCATTTCTGTAGGCTTCAGATTCGTTGATGATTCTTTCTTTATCTTCTCTTGCAGAAGCAACATCTTTAAATGCATCGCTTACTTCTGCTGGAGGTTGAACATCTTGCATTTGCACAGCAACTACTTCTAAACCTACTTTATACTTATCTAAAATTTGTTGTAACAAAGTTGCAACGTCATTTTGGATTTGAACCTTACCGTCTGTAAGAGCCGCATCAATATTGTTATTACCTATAACTTCACGCATAGCAGCTTCACTAGCACTTTTAAGTACAGCATCAGGGTCTGTTACGTTAAATAAATAGTCGACAGCAGCGTCAGGCTTGATTCTGTATTGTATACTAAACTTGATATTAACAATATTTTCATCACCAGTGAGCATGGAAGATTCATCAGTTACATGTTGAATCCTACCTTGCTGAAAGCTATTGATATTTGATTGTGAACGAAAACCAACTTCTACTTGTTTGATTTGTGTGACTTTTGGCTTATACACTCTTTCAATTGGGAAAGGCAGATGGTAATGCGGGCCAGCTGCGGTTGTGTATGCATACTTACCAAAGCGCAAAACTACTCCTGCTTCGTCAGGTTGAACAATATAGATACCAGAAGCAAGCCAAAGGCCTACAACACCAACAAGAGCAAACTTTATTAAGTTTTTCGGGGCTTTTGGAAGCTGGGAAAAATTAAAACCGTCATTCCCATCATTACCATTGTTCCCATTATTGCCATTGTTATTTCTTCTGTTATTTTTTTTATATAAATCAGAAAAATCAATATATTCAGGCTCATCATTTGATCTTGCATCATTGCGGTCGTTATGAGCTTGATTTCTTTCATCTTCATTTTCTTGTTGTCTTGGTTGTTGTTTTTTCTCAAAAGGTTGCCAGCTCTGGCGTGTCTTTTGTTTTTCTTTTAATTTATCCCAATCCCAATTCATATTATTTCCTTTTCTAAATATGTTTTCAAGGTTCGTTATTTTGCTAAATTCATTCTAAAAAAGAATATAATTCGCAATTTATATTCTGTCAATGCTCCGCGATAAACATAATCATAACAATATTATATTTTTAAGTTTTTAAGCTATTTTTCATATAAAAGTATAAATAGTTGCAGCAAGAGCGTGTCTATTACAAGGGCAGGATTTACCATTGCGTGTAAAGCATTTTGAGCTTCATCAACATAATGTTCAAAATCAAAAGATTTTCGCGCATCAATTTTCTTATGAAAAAAATCAACAAGTGCGTGATTATCAGGTGAAGATGTATAAGCAAGCGATTTTGTAAGACTTTGCATAAGAACATATATAGTTTCTTGAGCATCATTTTTACTAAAACCTTTAACAAAGGTATATTTAGCAAACCATTCCCTACCTGTTGTAAAAAATATAAACAAAGCCTGCCTTATTTCTTCTTCACTTTGTGTGAGCGGTCTGTAGGTATTGCTTGGTAAGGTGAGGACAAATGAGCGAGAAAGAATTGTCGCAAGCATGCTTTGCCTTTGTGACACAGTGAAAACAAAAGAAGTTGTGTCATTTGGTTCTTCAAGGATTTTTAGCATAGCATTAGCTGCTTCGCTTCTATTGAAGAAAGGCTCGTAAAACAAAGCAATTCTTTGCTTTAAGAAATTTGGTTTTTGCGATATATAGGGTTTTAGAGTGCGAATATCTTCGATTTTTAAAGAGTTTTCCAAACAATTATAATAAAAGAAATCAGCAGATAGATTATTCACTATTTCAAGGCAAGCTTGGCAATGATAGCAAGGCGCAAGAGCATCTTTGCAATTGAGCAAGCATGACCAATACATGGCAAGAGCAAGTCTCGTTTGTTGTGTGCCAGCTTCAAAAAGTAATACTTGAGGAGGCGATTCTTTTAATTGACGCATGCTAGAGAGAAAGTCTTGCAAAGCAGGACTTTGCAAGACACTAAATATTTCTTCACCCTTCAGTTTTGCTTCTTCAAAGTCAGGTAGGTCAAGATCATTAATAGTTTTTTTCTTTTCTGCCATATAAGTACTGCTTTAGAGCATTTGGTGAATAAGTATTGTAAAAATTCTCTAACTATTTTTCAGCTAAAAGATTTCCATAGGAAAGAAGTTTTGCTTCATCAAAGGCTTTGCCTAGAAGTTGCACACCAAGCGGAAGCCCTGACTTTGTTTTACCTTGTGGAATAGCAAGACCAGGCAAACCAGCTAAATTCAGAGATAAAGTAAATATATCCATAAGATACATCTGAATAGGATCATGCACCTTGTTGATATCCCATGCTGGTATTGGTGAAACAGGTGAAAGTAATACATCACATGTTTTTAGCGCATTCTCATAGTCTTCTTTGATTAATCTACGCACTTGAGCTGCTTTTTTATAGTAGGCATCATAGTAACCAGAAGAAAGTACAAAAGCTCCAAGAAGAATACGTCTTTGTACTTCTTGCCCAAAGCCTTCTGTGCGAGATTTGATATAAAGTTCATCGAGATTTTTTATCTCTTCTGCCCTCTTACCAAAACGAACACCGTCATATCTTGCAAGGTTTGAACCTGCCTCAGCAGTTGCTATAATATAATAGGTTGAAAGTGAATATTTTGTATGAGGTAAGCTCACTTCTACAATCTTTGCGCCTAATGACTTTGCCTTTTCTATAGCTTTATTACACGCTGACAAAACCTCTGCATCTATATTTTCATTATGAAGAAATTCAATAGGTAAGCCTATTGTCACATTTTCAAGTGATTCTTGTTTTTCTATGTGTGATAAATAGTTATCAACTTCATTTGGTGCTGAAGTATTATCTAAGGGGTCATGCCCAGCAATTGCTTGCAAAACTCTAGCGACATCAGGAACATTTTGAGCCATTGGGCCTACTTGATCAAGTGAGGATGCATAAGCAATGACACCATAGCGTGAAACCCTTCCATATGTAGGCTTTAAGCCAACACAGCCACAAAGATTTGCAGGCTGACGCACAGAACCGCCTGTGTCAGTGCCAAGTGATGCAAAACACTGCCCTGCTGCAACTGATGCAGCAGAACCACCGCTTGAACCGCCAGGAACTTTTGTTAAATCGTGTGGATTTTTCGTTGGATAGTAGGCTGAATTTTCACAAGACGAGCCCATGGCAAATTCATCCATATTATTTTTACCAATAATAATAGCACCGGCTTGCTCTAATTTATTTACGACAGTAGCTGAATATGTGGGCGTAAAAGCTTCTAGTATTTTTGAAGCAGCTGTTGTTGGTATGCCCTTTGTGCAAATGACATCTTTTATAGTTACAGGCACACCCCAAAGAGCATTTTCTTTATTATATCCTAATGCATCAAACTTCTGCGCCTTTTCAAGTGCGTAGTCTTTTGAAACATGTAATAAGGCATTTATATCTTTTTCGCTGCTTTCAATCTTCTCTAAGCATTGCTTAACAACAGTTTCAGCTTTTAATCCTTCTGAATATGCCTTGATAAGTTCTTGTATTGATAGTTGTGTATAGTCTGACATTTAAATTCCTTTACTTACCTTCAACAATTTTTGGTACAATAAAATAATTGCCATCTGTGAGAGGCGCATTAGCTAAAACTTCTTCTCTAGTGCTTTTATGCAAAGCAATATCTTCTCTAAACAAAGAACTATGGTTTACTGGAGAGTATAGAGCTTCAATATTTTCTGTATTTATTTCAGAAAGCTCATTCATATATTCAATAATTTTACCACATTGCTGTGCATACTTTTCAAGGTCTGCTTCATTTGGTTCAATCTTAGCTAACTTACTGAGATACTTCATATCTTCTATTGTTATCGACATAAAAATTCCTTATCTGGCGTAATTTAATTCTCTTTGGTAGTTTTGAATATATTCACTTTGATTCAATATCTTCTTACCATTAACATCAGGCTGGAATAAAAAGAGCCTTCTGTGTGCTTTTCCTGAAAAGTCCCATGCAAATGGAGCTGCTGCCCACGCAACTTCTTGAAGAGAAGCAAGTTTTTGATTTATTTCTTGTGAATTAACACTTGTATTATTATAGTTTATTGCTGATACCATTTGCACAAAGTCATAGCCAAGTGCTGACCAGTTATCTGCTGTCATATTTTGAGCTTGTAGAGCTCTTTTAAGGTTCACTGTTCCGTATGAATTTGATAATTCATTCCATTCACCTGGGAAAACAGCAAGTTGGAAATAATTCATTGGAATATTCTTCATAGAAGAAAGCCCTTGTTCCCATAGGGTTGTTCCAAAAAGTGGGAAGTAGGTTGCGCCGTGATAGTGAAGTATAGAGGCAATCATTTCCATATTATTCCAGCCATCAGGCAAGAAAGCTGCGTCAACAGAGGAAGAAACTTGTGGAACTAATTCATTATCTTTTGCTTTTGAATTTTTTGACTTATACACGCGTGAGCCTAAAAATTCACCTATACTCTTTGTCCACTCTTTTTCTTCTTCAAGTGGATAGGTAAAGTCAGAAGTATATATGCCTTGGCTTTGCGCTTTTTGAGCAAAAAGTTCAGACATGCGCATGCTATAGGTGTCGTTTGGATAAATAGAAGCAATTTCACTTATGCCAAGGTTGAGTTTAGCAAAATCAAGTATAGTTGTGAGTTGATCGTCTGTTGAAGTAAAGAATCTCCAAATATTTGAACCTTCTGTAAGATTTGGAGTCAAACCTGGCATAAAGGCAAATATTGCTTTTGATGAAAGAGCTGGATTAGCTTCTAAAGCCATCAATCTGTCTGCTCTTAAAGGACCGCCAACAAAGAGACAAGTTTGCGGTAGAGAAGAAATCTGTGAAATCCAAGACGGATTGTCAGTATCAATAATATTTAAAGTGATGTCAGCACCTGCTTGTCTGATCATTTCTCTAGCTATGTGAGCGCCATTTGAAATGCTTTGAGCAATTTTTGAAAAGTTACCAGACATAGGCAAGGCAAGTGTAACACAAGCTGAGGAATATCTTGTGTTTGGATTATAAAGCATGGTAGACAAGCCATCTAAGGAAGTGGCATTTGGGTCTAATGAAGAAGAAAGACCAAAAAGCGTAGGATAGGCAAAATAAGCATTCTGTGCAATTCTGTCTAAAGCACCTGTGCTGTCAATCAATAATCCCTTTGTAGCAGCTTGCCATACTATAACATTCCAAGGATAGGTCAATTCTTGGCTTCTTGGAGTTGTGCTTGCAATAGATTCAACACTTCCTAAGTCGCTTAATTCTAAGAACTTAAGCAAGTTTGCTTCCATTTGGCCTTTGCGTACAGAATCTGTATTCGAATAAAGTCTTGAAAGAACTTGTTGTGAAAACAATGCATTATCATTAACTCTTGTCGCTAATATATAGAGAGCGTACTCTTTTTCATAGTCATTGGCTGTTTGCGACTGGTACATGTTCATTGCATTTGAAATCTGCTCATGTAGAGGAAGCGATGAAAGAGAAAGTGCCCAAGTTGCAGCTTGATTTTCTAATGCCGTATTAGAAACAGTGATTTGTGTTGACGGCTTTTGACTTTGCGCAGTCTTTGAACTATCAATTACAACCTTAGGTGCACATGCAGAAATGAAAAAAAGTGTGAGTATTATGAGATATATATTCCTCATCATAGGCTCCAAATAGATAAGAGATTCATAAACAAGCCTCTTAATAAAGCGTGCTTGATTTATTGAAAAAAAACTATATACTATAAAAGAACGAAGTTCAAGCAAGATTATTTGTCAAATTTTGGAGAGAAGAATGAACATACACGCGTTGCCAATAGGCCCATTAGAAGCTAATTGTTATATAATAGAAAACGGAAAAGACGCTCTAATCATAGATGCTTCTGACTATACTGAACCAGTTTTACAGATTTTGAATGAAAAAAATCTCAAAGTACAAGCTCTTTTATGCACGCATTTGCACTTTGACCATGTAAGCGGTATTGCAGATTTTATTGAAATCACAAAGGCTACTGCTTATGCTGGTAAAGGCGATTTAGATTATAAAGACGACTTCCTCACTGGTGGTGTGCAATACGGAATGCCTGCGGCAAAACACTTTGATGCACAAGAACTCAAAGAAGGCTTAGTGCAATACGGCAGTATATCATGCGAGCAAATTTCCACACCAGGACATTCACTTGGCGGTTTTTGCTTCTATTTCAAAGAAGATGATATTCTTGTCACAGGTGATACTCTTTTCAAACACTCCATTGGCAGAAGCGACTTTTTTGGGGGAAACCATAATCAATTGATTGCTTCAATTAAGGATAAGCTTCTTGTATTACCAGATAACACAAAGGTTTACCCCGGTCATGGAAGCTCTTCTACTATTCAAGAAGAAAAAACAAGAAATCCTTTTTTAAATTAATCTTTTGAATTTATGGATGCTCACTTACTTCATGCTGCTTCAAAAAGCTTAGAAAGCATTGTCGGTTCTCGTATTTCTAAAATATATCAATACGATTCAGATATTTATGTTTTTTCGCTTTACGGACATTCAAAAAAAAATTTTCTTACTATTCGCACAGGTAAGAATATCCCCTTCTTGTTTCTATCAGATGAACACCAAGCAAGAGGCGAAACACCTCCTGCAAGTGTCATGCGTTTAAGAAAATACCTTGTAGGCAAGCGCATTATTAATATGTATTGTGCTTGGTGGGCGCGCATAGTCTTCTTTCAAGTAGCTGCAGAAGAAGGAAAGAATTACTGGTTTAAGGTGGATTTAAAACACGGTGTCAATCTCACGAGTGAGGACCCTTTTGCGCAATACCCTCCGCCTAATTGGGAAGAATTAGATTCACTTGAGGACTTACTTAATCAGATTAATCCAAGTTCAAAAATCTATTCACCTTATTTTACACCATCTTTGCGTAAAACAATTCAAGCAATGCTTGAAGAAAATGAAGACAAAGTAGACGCATTTTTAAATGTAAAGTCACTCATAATTGATTTAGAAACAGGGGATGGTGATCTCTTTCTTTACTCTTATGCAGACGGGAAAAAAGAGCTCTATGCATGGCAACTACCTGATAAACTGAAAGAAAATAGCATTGAAGAACTTTTTGACAATCCTTTATTTGCGCTCAATGCTTTTGGTAAAACACAGATTATTGAAGTTTTATCAAGTGAAATTAAAAAAAGTGCAGCAAAGCCTTTTTTAACGCAATTAAAGAAAAATAAGGCTTTAAAAAAGAAATTAGACGAAGAAGAAGAACGCCTAAAGAACATGCTTGGAAAAAGAGATAAAGCTCTTATAATACAAGCACATCTTTACTCTTTAGATAAAGACAGTAAGACAGAAAGCATTGTTCTTGAAAATGAAGAAATTGAATTAAGTAAAAAGCTCTCTATTAAAGAAAATATGGAAAACTTCTTTCACCAAGCACAAAGAGGGAAAAGAGGACTTATATATTTAGTAAAAAGAAGACAAGAAGTTGAACAAGAGCTTGAAGAAATAAAAATAAAATTGCAAGAAACACTTGCCCTTACAAACACAGTTAAAAACGCAACTCTTACAAGTTCCAAGGAAAAAACGACAAAAGAAAGAAAGACAAAAGAAAAAAGTATAAACCAAAAGCAGACAGCAAAAGAATTATCTCTACCAAAGCAAGTGCTTTTGCGCACTTCAAAGGATGGTTTTTCCATTCTCCTTGGAAAGGATGTAAAAGGCAATGCTTTAGCCCTTAAGCTTGCATCACCAAACGATTATTGGTTACACACAGCAGACGGCGCATCTGCGCATGCCATAATAAAAAGAGATCATGCAGGCATAATTGTACCTCAAGAAACTTTTGATGAAGCAGGCAGGTTAGTTGCCGAGAAAAGCCCTTTTAAATATGACGAAAAAGCCTTAATACAGTACTCGCTTGCAAAAAATATTCAGGCAATGAAAAAAGCTGGCGCAGGAATGGTGAGAATAATTAAAAGTGAAGGCTCTTTTTGGGTTTCGCTTTCTGAGGATTAACTTGCAAATTTTTTACTTTGTGTTATTTTCTACAAGCAAACTGCGTTTGCCTTTTTATTTTTTATGTTTGACTTTTTGATGAATTATACACACTATTAACCACCTATTTTAAAGCTACGGACTTTTTTATGACTTACGAAGAATTACAAGCAAAAACACAAAATTATTACGAAAAAACACCATATTGCTGTTCAGAATCCGTATTAAAAGCTCTTTTAGAACATTACCAAATAGAGCATACTGAAGACGATATTGCCCTTGCAACAGCTTTTGGTGGCGGCCTTGGCTCATGCGGATGTGTTTGCGGAACAATTTCAGGTGCAGTTCTTGCTTTTGGCTATGTTTTCAAAAGTCAAAAAGCTCCTTTATCAGCAGAACAAATAGAAGAAAGTCAAAAAACAGGTAAAAAACCTTTTCAAATTACTGTTTCAACCTATCTCACAAAGAAATTGCATGAAAAATTTGCTGAAAACCACAAAAAACCATGTTGTAGGATTTTAAAAAATCCTTATAAGGAAGATAAAAAAGCAAAGCAAGTTTTTTGTTCTTCATTAAATGCAGAGGTGGTTTTGTATGCTTCAAAACTTATTGATGAGTATAAATCACAAAACCCTCAATAATTTATTTAAAAAACATCATAAAAACAATAGAATAAAGAAAATATTTCCTTTTTTCTTCTTCTCACAACTATTAATATTTTCAATAACACTTTTTTCATTTAAGATTAAATTTAAAAGCCTATCTATTTATTATCACTTAAATAAACCTTTTTTTAATCTTAGATTGACAAAATATATGTTCAGTATTATTTATAGAGTATAGAAGAAATAATTTAACTGCATGAGCTTTATAGCTTTACACCTACTGGGGGAAGAGCATGCAAAATAAAAATATTCGTAGTAAAAAAATCTTTGTCGAAGAAATACTTGATAGAGAAAATCATCTTAACTCTAATCTATGCGTTTTTTTTGTAGCTAACACTTCATGCAAAAATGCGCCAAGCAGTTCATTACAGATTATATCATTAAATGATCTCTTTACAAAAATAACAAACTATTCTGAAACTTTATATATAAATAGAAAGAATTGCACTAAAACTTGCAAATAGTATAGCTTATATATTATTTGCTCGCATTTTCTTTTAAAATTAACTATTTATTTAAAAGAGGTTCTTATGCGTAAAGTAATTCTTTATATTGCAATGAGCATTGACGGATATATTGCAGATACAAATAATGCTGTCTCTTGGCTTGAGGGCGATGGAAGCGATAGCGCACATCTTGGTACTTATGAAGATTTTATCAAAACAATTGATACAGTCATACTAGGTAACACTACCTTTGCGCAAATCATAAATGAACTTTCTCCAAACTGCTGGGTGTATTCAAATAAGAAAACCTATGTAATAACACGCAATAATATTGCAGATTTACAGCAAATTAAAACAAATAATCCTATACTAATGAATGAGGATATACACTTTTATAATAGCAGTCTGCCAAAGTTGATACATACTTTGAAAAATGAAGAAGGAAAGGATATTTGGATTTGTGGCGGAGCAAAAGTGGTAAACGAACTTATTGAAAATTCATTAATTGACATTTACCATATTTCAATAATTCCTCTATTATTAGGAAGTGGGATTAAACTTTTCAAGGAAGTAAAGCAACAAACAAAATTAAAACTCATTTCATCGCAAATATACAATGGCATTGTAGACATTGTATATGAAAAAAGATAGTTTCCTCTAAAAAAGCCTATAAATATGTATAGGCTTTTTTTTATATATATAGTTATTTAAATAACTATATATAAATATATTGACATTTTATCACTTTTATATTAATTGTTTGTTTCAAGTTGATAATATCATTTTGAATTTATCATCTTGTTAGTATCATTTTATTGATAGGGAAATTTATGTCTGCAAATTTAATAGTTCAAGACAGCAATTTATATAGAAATGATTTTATAGCTACTAGTGTTGCTGCTTTTTGTATAAATAGCGAGCATGAAGAAAATTATAGAAAGCTTCCAATACTTTCATTAAATCTTCTTCTTGTTCAAAGAAATACCGAGAATAATCTTGAATTTTCATTACCAAATTCACTCATTAAAAAGAATGAATCTTCACTTCAAAGCATACAAAGAGAACTTTTTCAAAAAGCTTCTATTTCTGAATGTTATATTGAACAACTCTACACTTTCACTGAATTTACCAACACACATTCACTCACCACCCAAGAAGAAATTGCTTGCGCTAATGTTTCAACTATTTCACACATTGCTCTTATCAATGATGACAAGAATCACAATACAGATTCTTTTTTAGCAGAAAATATTTCATCTTCTTGGTTTAAAATTTCCTATGAAAATATAAACAACTATTATGATAAAGATACTTTTATTTCTGAATTTTTACTTAAACTGAGAAATGAAAGCATTAGTCTATCAGCAACTATTTTACAGAAAAAAAATGAAAATGAATTAGAAAATACTGTACAAGTAGTTGATGCCAATGGCATTTCCCCTATTAGCGCACAAATCATCTCTTACGCTATCACCCGATTAAGAGGAAAGATTGAATACACAGATATAGCTTTTAGGCTTCTGCCTGAAACCTTTAGTATCAAAACCTTACAAAAAGTGTATGAACTTGTGTTAGGCAAAAAACTTTTAGACGCAAATTTCAGAAGAAAAATCTTACCAAAACTCTCTGAAACTATCGATTCTACACATGAAAACATACAATCCTTAGGGCATAGAAAAGCAAAACTTTACACATTAAAAAAGAAAATTATCCATAATTTTAACAATACTTTTTTGGAGATAGAATGAAGAAAACATTAATACTTATTGACTTTCAAAATGACTTTATTGATGGTTCTCTTGGTACAAAAGAAGCGCAAGAAATCATACCATTAGTTGCGCAAAAGGTGAAGCAAAGTTTAGAAGATAATATCTTTATATACTTCACTTTAGATAGCCATAATAATAATTATCTTGAAACTTTAGAAGGTAAAAACCTTCCCATTGAGCATTGTTTAAGAAATACTCAAGGACATAAATTACATAAAGATATTTCTTCGCTTTTAGAAGGCTATACTGAAAATAAAGACTATGCTTTTATTGAAAAAGACTACTTTTCATGCATAGAACTTGTGAGCAAAATAAAGAGTGAAGAAGTTGAAATTATTGGAATTTGTACTGATATTTGTGTTGTATCTAACGCCCTATTACTCAAAGCGCATTTTCCTGAAATGAAGATTGTTGTTGATTCAAGCTGTTGTGCAGGCGTTACCGTTGAAATGCACTTAGCAGCACTTAGAGTCCTTAAATCATGCCAAATAACTGTTATATAGCTTTGTGACAGTATAATTAGGAAAAATATGAAAAACCTCAATCCCTTGCTTTCAACTGATTATTATAAAATAGTACATCACATGGCTTATAAAAAAGGCCTTGAAAAACTTGTTTCTTACTTTACTCCAAGAAAATCTCGCTTAGATGATGTTAATGAAGTTGTTGTTTTTGGCATGCAATACGTTCTTAAAGAGCAATTAATTCAAAGATTTAATGATGATTTCTTTTCTAGGCCACTTGATGAAGTTTTAGATGAATACAAAAGAATCATCAAACATACCCTTGGTGAAGATTACACAAACACAGCTCATATTGAAAAACTTCATAAACTTGGATATTTGCCAATAGAAATCAAGTGTATTGCAGAAGGCACAAAAGCTCCTATACGCTGCCCTATTTTTTCTATCACAAATACAAATAAAGATTTTGCATGGCTTGTAAACTACCTTGAAACTTTGATTTCTTGCAGTATTTGGCAAAGCATTACAAGCGCAACTGTTGCCGATTCTTTTTACAGAGTTATTAAATCCTATTATGAAAAAACCGGTTCAACACGCAATCCAAGAACAGCTGTTGGCGACTTTTCTATGCGTGGAATGTCTAGTGAAGAAAGTGCGTTAAGAAGTGCAGCAGGCCACTTACTCACTTTTAAGGCAACAGCAACCATACCTGTTATTAATTGGATTGAACAATTTTATAATGCAAATGTTGAAACAGATCATATTGCCTATGGAACTCCATCAATGGAGCATAGCGTGATGTCTTCCTATGGGCATGAAGAACTTCTTTGTTTCAAACATCTTATAAATAATATTTTCCCAAAAGGAAATTTAAGTATTGTCAGTGACACCTATGATTATTTTAAAGTCTTATCTGATGTTTTACCGCAATTAAAGCAAGATATCCTTTCAAGAGATGGTAAAATTTTCATACGCGGTGACAGTGGTGATCCTGTTTCAATCATTTGTGGTTCAGGTGAGCAAAAATCTAAGGATATGTCGCTTAGTGAAGCTGAAAGAGAATATGCAAGACTTGAAGAAAAAGGCACTGTTGAAATTTTATGGGATGTTTTTGGCGGCACTGTGAATGAAAAAGGCTATAAGGTTTTAGATTCGCATATAGGTGCTTTGTACGGTGATAGCATAACGCATGAAAGATGCATTGAAATCTGTGAAAAACTCGAGCAAAAAGGCTTTGCAACAGAAAATATGACCTTTGGCATTGGTTCTTATGCTTATCAATACAATACAAGAGATACACTTGGTTTTGCGCTCAAAGCCACGCACTCAATTATCGATGGTGAAGAATTTCAAATATATAAGAACCCTAAAACAGATAAAGGCAAGCTTAAAAAGTCGCAAAAAGGCTTGTGTTTAGTTTATGAAGAAGACGGAAAAATCGACTTTATTGATAATTTATACGAAAGAGATTACGATAAATTAGCCAAAACAAAGAAAGATTTACTTGAAACAGTGTTTTATAACGGAAAGATTATTAAAGAATTTTCATTAGATGAAGTTAGAGCAAATTTAGAAAAAAGCCAATAAATTGGAGTGGGTATGTATTCTTTCAATGCAGATGCAACAAGCAAAGATATAGTTAAGTGGATTTTTGATTATTTTAATCTTCCTGAAAACAAAGGGTCTAAAGCTGTAGTTGGTATATCAGGTGGAAAGGATAGTTCACTTGTTGCAACTCTCTGTACAAAGGCGCTTGGAAAGCAGAATGTAGTAGGGGTGTTAATGCCACAGGGTGAACAGTTTGATATTGATTACAGCAAGGAAATATGTGAATTTCTTGACATTAAATATCTTATTATCAATATTGGCTCTCTAGCAAACGAGGCAATACAGTCTTATGAAAAGGCTCTTAACGAACTTGACTTAGAAATTTCCTCTGTGACAAAGTTCAACACACCTGCAAGATTAAGAATGACAATGCTTTATGCTATTTCAGGAAGCCTTGGCGGAAGGGTTGCAAATACATGTAATTATTCAGAAGATTATGTAGGCTACGCAACAAAATTTGGTGATGGAGCTGGAGATTTTTCACCTCTTATGCATTTGACTGTAAGCGAGGTTCGAGCACTTGGCAGAACTCTTGGTATACCAGCTAAATTTGTGGATAAAACGCCCCTAGACGGGCTTTGTGGCATGTCTGATGAAGAAAATCTTGGCTTCACCTACGAAGTGCTTGACAGATATATTAGAGAAGGAATTTGTGAAGACAAGGTAATTCAAGCAAAAATCGACAAAATGCATGCGCAAAAT
>CAYJHE010000005.1:0-37362 GCA_964369675.1 uncultured Desulfovibrionaceae bacterium
TGGAAACCCGAATGTTGCGCGGGTAACATGAAGTGCTCTGGCTAAAGCAGAAAATAAAAAAACTTCTTTAGCATTTTGCATTCCGTTTTAGCCGCGCAATGCAAAGGTTTCCAAAGGAAATTATTTCCTTTGGTCGCCGAAGGCAAAAAAGAAAATCAAAAATTAGAACCAAGTCTTATTTTTGTTTGAGCTATTTTCCTTGTGTTTTTGTCGTAAATTTGCTATATCCAAAGGAATAAATTGATGAATTAAGAGAATTAGTTATGCAAAGTAGAATTGTTTTTAATAGTGACAATACTATTAAAGATATTGAAATTATATTAGAAAATAAAAAATTTCTTCTTTTAGGTGCAGCTGAAAAGCAAAGAGAACTTTCTTTACTTAATGTATATAAAACAAGAGAAAAGAAAGATGTTCTCCCAGTGTTTTTAGGTCTAGGTCTTGGCTATGCTGTTGAAGAATTTATGTCTGATATTGAAAATCAAAAGCTTCCCATATGTATTGTGGATAAGGGACATTTTAGTGAGCACTCTGCTTACAAAGAAAGAATAAAAGAGATTTTATCAAACCCTCTTGTGACCTATATTCAAGAAGATAATGTCGATAAAGCTATAGCAGAAATCACCTTATGGCAACAAAAATATCATGATCTACCTTTATTGCCTCTTTTAAATACACAATATACAAGAATTGACCCACACTATTACAAAAAAATCAAAGAACATTTAGATGCTTCCTATTCTTTTGATTTTTGGTCTAAGGTGAGGAAGAAAAGGTTTCAAAATAAAGACATCAAACTACTTCTTATTACAAGTAAATATTTTTTAATGGGCGAAGTTGTTTCAGCTTGTGAACGACTAGGCTTGAAGCACAAACTTCTTGTTTTAGAAGACGATTCTCTATTGCAAGAAGAATTTGTTAAAACCATGCTTGAAGAAGTGCTTAGTTTTGACCCTGACGCAATATTTACTTTGAATCATTTAGGAGTTGATAGAGACGGCGTACTGACAGATCTGCTAGCAAGATTAGAATTACCGCTTGCATCTTGGTTTTTAGATAATCCGCATCTTGTGCTTTCTTCTTATCCTAAACTTTCGTCTGATTGGCTGACAATTTTTACTTATGATGCTGATAACATAGAATCTTTAAATGCAGCTGGCTATAGCTCAGTTCATTATCTTCCACTTGGTACAGACCCTGAAAGGTTTCATCCACGCAACAAATTAAAGCCATTTGATAAAAATTTGTATGCAGAAGTCTCATTTGTTGGCAATTCAATGGATGCTAAGGTTGTTTCAGCTATGGAACGCTCAAAAACAGAGGGACTTTTGCTTTCAAGTATAGGTGCGATTGCAAAGAAGTTTGATGAAATTGATAAGCATTCAGTTCAAGAGTGCATGCAAGTATACTTTCCTAAGGTATACAATTTATTTACTAAAATAGAAGATATAGACCAGCAACTTGCCTATGAAGCAGCTATTACATGGGAAGCTACAAGACAATACAGAAAGTCGTGTGTTGAACAACTTCTTGATTTTTCACCCTTAATTGTGGGTAATAAGGAATGGCAGGAAGCTTTTAGAAATAAAACATCAAGTGCAAGATATTATTCTGAACTCTCCTATTATGAAGATTTACCGCAATTTTACACACATTCAAAAATCAATTTCAACTCAACCTCAAAGCAAATGAAAAATGCTTTTAATCAAAGGGTGTTAGACGTGCCAGCTTCAGGGGCTTTTGTGCTCACTGACTATAGAGCACAAATGGACTATATATTAGAAGACAAAAAAGAAATAATTTCCTATAAAAGTGTTGAAGAAATACCTGATCTTATTGCTTATTATTTAAAAAATGACAAAGAAAGAGAAAAAATTATTGAAAATGGAAGAAAGAGAATTTTAGCAGAACACACTTGGGAACATAGAGTGAAGAAAATCATAGAAACATTAAAAAATCGTTATAAGTAATTAATATGAAAGAAAAAATTGAAGATATAATTATATTAGGTGCCGGTGTTTCAGGTTTATACCTTGCTTATTTATTGAAAAATGCTGGTTTTTCATCATTATTACTTGAAGTTAATAATGAAGCAGGAAGAAAGCTTTCCATTGCAGGCGGTGGTTATGGTAATTTGACAAATAAAGATATATCATATCAAAATTATTATGGAAAAAATCCAAAATTCGCAGAGTACGCATTAAAGAAGTTTTCATATAAAAAAGCCTTAGACCTTTTTTTTCAATTAGATATTCCACTCGAAGAAAGAGACTATGGACAGATTTTTTCTCTAATTCCTGCCTACAAAATAGCGGACAGGCTTTCTTATGGGCTTGATATAGAATATGATTGTGAAATTTTTTCTGTAAAGCAAATAGAGCACAATGAGAAGAAAATCTTTGAAATACACACATCAAAAAATATCTTCTATGCAAAGAACGTGGTCATTGCAACTGGTTCTAATGCCTACCCACAAATAAAGGCAAGCGATATTGGACTTAAGATTGCTAAAAGTTTCAATTTAAGTGTGAAAGAATTTGAGCCAGCTTTGTCATCACTTATATTAGAGGAAAAATCATCTTTAAGAGGACTTGCAGGTATTTCTTTAGATGTAGGCATAACTCTACTTAATAAGAAGATGACAAGACCACTTCTTTTTACACATACAGGGCTTTCTGGGCCTGCTATACTTCTTCTTTCTTTGTATTATTCAAATAATGAGAGCTTTGAAATTGACTTTTTACCAAGATTTTCATGTATAGAACTTTGCCATGATGTAGCTCATGGTAAATTGCTTGTTAAGAACTTGCTTGCACGTTATATGCCTGACAGATTGATTTATGCTCTTGTTTCAGAAGAATTACTTAATAAAAAAGTGGCTGAACTTTCAAAAAAGCAAAGAGTGCAATTAGTTGAAAGTGTTAATAAAAGAACTTTTAATAAGCTACTTTTTTCTTCACTTTCAAAGGCGGAAGCTGCTAAGAATGGAATTGATACAGATGAGTTGTGTGCAGAAAGTATGCAGATAAAAAAGTGTGAAGGTCTTTATGCTATAGGTGAAGTGCTTGATATAACAGGGCAATTAGGCGGTTATAACATACATTTTGCGCTTGCTTCTGCCTTTGTTGCTTTTAAAGCTTTATCACAAAAGCTTTAGATTTACTTCATTTTTTTTATTTGCATAAAGTTTATTTTAAAAAATATTAAAAAAATTTAACTACTTTTTCGTAGGATTCTAATCTCTTTATTTTATAGCATTAAAAGCACATAATTACAATTATGTAGAAAAATACTACATAATTGTATAAAGGGCTTATAATTAACATATTGAAATTTTTGATAAAAATACTAAATCCTTATAAAATACTCAAAGGAAGAAAAGTTGACTTAATAAATCTTAATGCTACTCTTTCAAAAAATACATATTTGTTGATACTTTATTCAAAGGCATTAAAAGATGAACTTCAAAGACAGTGAAAAAAGCTCTAAACAGTTGAGTGCTAAAGAAAAAAACTCACCTTCTAAAGCCACATCTTTATCAGATAAGGCAAGGCAGAGTTCTGATTTAGTGCGTCTTGTGCATATTCTTGATTCTCTGCAAAAAAAGAAAATTACACTTGATGATGCAACTGAATTTATTCGCGATGTCACTTATGCTGAAAGGGTATTGCTTGTTCTATTATCACCAGTTGATGGCGATATCTATATAGAAGCTGCAGCAGGAATTTCAAGTGAGCAAAAAGAGCAAGGGCACTATGTTGTTGGAGAAGGTGTTGTTGGCAAGGTTATCCAAACAGGCAAGCCTATGTTCATTCATGATGTCATGCATAATCCTTTATTTTTGAACAGAACCCATGCAAGACAAGAGCGTGAAAAAATTTCCTTTCTTTGCGTACCTATTAAGTTAAATGATAAAGTTATTGGTGCTTTAGGTATTGATAGACCAAGTGATGGTGTTGTAGATTCTGAACATGAAGAACGTATGCTTTCAGTAATAGCAAACTCTTTTGTTCCTTATATCAGACTGCATCAATCTACTATGCAAAGGCAAAGTGAAGAGCCTGTGCGTATTCCAAAGCCAAGCTCATCTAAGAGTGCGCGTTATTTAGTTGGCAATTCAGAAGCAATGCAACTTATTTTTGAAAGAATAAATCAAGCTGCCCCAAGCTCTACTACAGTTATGCTTCGTGGTGAAAGCGGCACGGGAAAGGAACTTGTTGCAAGGGCTTTGCATGAAAATAGTTCTCGAAAAAACGAAGCCTTTATCACACTTAATTGCGCTGCTTTGCCTGAATCCCTTGTGGAAAGTGAACTTTTTGGTCATGAAAAAGGCGCATTTACAGGCGCCCTACACACAAGAAAAGGGCGTTTTGAAATGGCCCATAAGGGAACTCTTTTCTTGGACGAAGTAGGGGAATTGTCGCAAACAACGCAAGCAAGACTTTTGAGGGTTTTACAAGAAAGGTCTTTTGAAAGGGTAGGGAGCGTACAATCGCATCATATAGATGTGCGTATTATTACAGCAACAAACCGCCCTTTAGAAGAAATGGTTGAAGATGGTTCTTTTAGAAAAGATTTGTATTATCGCTTAAATGTATTTTCTATCAACTTACCCCCCTTACGCGAAAGAAAAAGCGATATACTCTTGCTTGTTGAGCATTTTCTCACTCTTTTTGCTAAACAGAATAATGTAGAAAAAGCAAAGCTTTCACTTGCCGCTTCTGATATGTTACAAAAATATTCATGGCCTGGTAATATACGCGAGCTTGAGAATGTTATTGAAAGGGCTATGCTTTTAATTGGTAAAAATGCCTATATTCTTCCGCAACACTTGCCACTTGAACTTCATTCTTCTGAATGTCCCTTAAATATGAAAAAAGTGAAAAACGATTCAGTTGCTTTTTCACATATGGGAACATTGCCAGAACAAGTTGAGGAGCTTGAAAAGAAGCTTATTACAAAAGCTTTAGAAACACATAAAGGCCATATGGGTGCAGCAGCAGCAGCTCTTGCTATTACAGAAAGAATCATGGGACAAAGGATGCGTAAGTACTCATTAGACTATAAAGATTTTCGGCAAAAAAATACAAATTAGTAGAAAAATAAAAATCTACAAAAATGTATTTATGTATATAACTAACTAAAATAAAATAATTTATTTATAAATTTTTTAAAATCAAAACAGAAAAGGAGGCAAGAAATAAGAAGAATCTGCAAAAATGTAGAAAATAAAATGATTTTTTTGGGATACAGATTCAAGAATTTACACAATGCTTTGAAATTTTTGAATTAATTATAATTGGCACATTTAGTGCTATAATCGTAGAAATATATTACTATTTATAAAAGGAAGAAATTATGAGTTCACTTAGACATGAAGCTATCACTGAATTAATGTCAGCCTATCCGGTAGAAGGTCCAAACATGGAACATCTTAAACCTAAATATGATTTAGAAGCTATCTATGGCAAAGATATTTTTGACCTTCGCGTAATGCGTCAACGTCTTCCACAAGACATATACAAGAAGATGGATGCGATAATAAACAAGGGTGAAAGAATCACACCAGAAGTTGCTAATATAGTTGCAAATGCGATGAAGGATTGGGCTATTGAACACGGCGCAACCCACTATACGCACTGGTTTCAACCTATGAGTGGTTGCACAGCTGAAAAGCACGATGCTTTTTCAAACCCAACTCCTGATGGTTTATTGATTAACAAATTTTCAGGTAAGACATTAATTTCAGGCGAACCTGATGCTTCTTCCTTTCCTTCAGGCGGAATTCGTTCTACCTTTGAAGCTCGCGGATATACAACATGGGATCCTCGCGT
This sequence comes from uncultured Desulfovibrionaceae bacterium, assembly GCA_964369675.1. Lineage (GTDB taxonomy): Bacteria > Desulfobacterota > Desulfovibrionia > Desulfovibrionales > Desulfovibrionaceae > CAYJAZ01. The sequence continues at coordinate 5,835 of CAYJHE010000005.1, forward strand.
ACCAGCATTTTTAATGCCAGGAAAGTTTGGACATACATTAAACGTGCCTACAGTTTTCTACTCCTATTCAGGCGAAGCTTTAGACAGAAAAATCCCATTACTTCGTTCAATAGACTCTCTTTCAAAAAGTACTTTGAGAGTATTGCGTTTATTTGGTAATGAAAGCGCGAAATTTGCACGTTCAATGGTTGGTCCAGAACAAGAATACTTCCTTGTTGATGCAAGGTTAGCAGCATTAAGACCAGACATATTAGCAACAGGCAGAACCTTAATAGGTGCGTGTGACCCTAAAGGGCAAGAATTAGAAGACCATTACTTTGGCTCTATTCCTAAAAGAGTTGCTGATTATATGCAAGATGTTGAAATCAGACTTTTTTCACTTGGCATTCCAGCCCATACTCGCCACAATGAAGTTGCTCCAGGCCAATTTGAACTTGCAGCTCTTTATGAAGAAGCAAACTTAGCCACTGACCATAATATGCTTATTATGAATACCTTGAGAGAAACTGCTCATAAGCATGGTTTTAAATGTCTTTTACACGAAAAACCTTTTGCAAAGGTGAATGGTAGTGGTAAACATAATAACTGGTCTATTGCAGATTCAGACGGTAATAACTTGCTTGAACCAGGTGACACACCAAGTGAAAATGCGCAATTCTTACTCTTTTTAGGTGCGTGTTTGCGTGCTGTGCATCTTCATGGTGCAACACTTCGTCTTGGTACTTTTGGCGCAGGCAATGACCACCGTTTAGGTGCAAACGAAGCTCCTCCAGCAATTATTTCTGTTTACTTAGGTGAACAATTGACTTCTGTTTTAGATTCCATTGTTTCAGGCGCTTCTAAGAAAGATAAGAAGAAAACAAGCATCGAAATTGGTGTTTCTGCACTACCAGAACTTCCAAAAGACTTTTCTGACAGAAACAGAACTTCACCATTTGCCTTTACTGGTAATAAGTTTGAATTCCGTTCTGTTGGTTCTTCTACTTCAGTTTCTCCTGTAAACTTCTGCTTAAATGCAGCTGTTGCTTGTGCTTTAGATGATATTGCTGATGAATTAGAAAAATACTTAGCTAAGGGCAAGAACATAACAGAAGCCTTGCAAGAATATTTACCAAAACTCTTTAAAGACCATATGCCAGTTGTTTTCAATGGCAATGGCTATTCAGAAGAATGGAAGGTAGAAGCTGAAAAACGTGGCTTACTCAACCTTAATAATACTGTAAAAGCTCTTGCACAATTCACAACTCCAGAAGTAGTTGATGTTTTCAAAAGAGCTAATGTCTTTACAGAAAGAGAAATTGAAGCACGTCAAGAAGTGTTTTTTGACCAATACGCAAAGTCTATTCAAATTGAAGCTTCAGTTCTTACTCGTATGTTGACAGAACAAATTATTCCTGTTGTACAAAAAGAACAAAACAAGTTAGCTCAATTAGTTATAAATACAAAAGCGGTAGTTGGCGAAGCAAAGACTGAAGAAGAGCAATTCAAGCTCATGCGCACTAACTATGTAGGTTTAGTGAATGCTGTGAAAGAACTTGAGAAAGCCTTCAATAAAATCAAAGAACACGAACACGCAGCTGATTTAGCAGACTATGCTTGCTACACTATTATTCCATGTATGGAAGAATGTCGTAAATATTCAGATGCATTAGAAGTCATGATCGATGATAATGAATGGCCATTGCCTAAGTATTCTGAATTGCTTTGGGTCCACTAGAATTTTTGGATAAATTTGACGCTTTCTAGTACTTAAATTTACATTAAATACAAAATCTTAAAAAAAAAGAGTATATGCACTGCTTAAGCTGTGTGAAAAACACGGCTTAAGCAAGTTTTTCTCTTTTTTTTTAAATGGTAATTTTATAACTAATTGAAATTACAAACTAAAATTATTTTATTTAAAGGAATTATAAAGGTAAATTATGCAGTCACTTTATAAATCACAGAACAAATTTTTATACAATAATCAAGAAGAACACGATGCCTGCGGAGTTGGCTTTGTAGGGTCTCTTGATAATAAGCCTGAACATAAAATTGTGGAATACGCTCTTACCTCAATGGCACATTTAACACATAGAGGTGGTAGGGAAGATGATGAAAAAATGTCAGATGGTTCGGGTATATTGATGCCTATTCCACTTGCTTTTTTTGGCAAGTTTTTCCCAGAGATGTTTGATAATTCTTTATCATGGGGTTTAGGTTCTTTTTTTCTTCCTATTGAAACATTTTTATATGAATCACTTATGGAAATCATAGAGCAAACAGCGACTAAGTTTTCTTTTAGAATTGCTTCAACGCGTGCTGTTCCAAATGATATTAACGTATTATCGCGTAAAACACTTTCAAGCTTGCCAGAATTTTTACAGATTCTCTTTGTTTCCACAAAGAAAAGTGGGCAAAATGCTAAATGTAATGACATAGAGCAAGAACTTTATGTTTTACGCAAACAAATTGAATTTGAAGCTATTGAATTTTTACAAAAGCAACAAAGAGAACTTTCTTTATTTCATTGTGTTTCTTTGTCTTCACGTTCTATTATTTATAAGGGAATCTTACCAGGAAAGAATCTTGGTTTGTTTTATTCTGACTTAAGAGAAAGTGATTTTGCTGTTCCTTTTGCTGTTTTCCATGAAAGGTTTAGTACAAATACAAAACCTTCTTGGCATCTAACGCAACCATTTAGAAATATAGCGCATAATGGTGAAATTAATACTATACGCGGTAATAAAATCCAGATGGATATACGCGAAGCTTCAATGCAGTCAGAAAAACTTGGTGAAGATTTGAAATATGTTTTGCCATGTATACACCCTTCTACTTCTGATTCAGGTTCATTTGATAACGTATTTGAACTACTTATGCAAGGCGGTTATAATTTAGAGCACGCCATCACAACCTTGATTCCTGAACCTATTTTTAAAAATGACGAGCAAAATGCAAAGAGAAATGCTTTTTATAGCTATCATATGCCGCTTATGGAGCCGTGGGACGGACCAACAACCATGGTTTTCACAGACGGCTATTCAAAAGTAGGCGCAAGTCTTGACAGAAATGGCTTAAGGCCTTGCCGTTATTCTATAACCAAGGATAATATCATTATAATGGCTTCTGAAGTTGGTGTTTTGAATATTTCACAAGACGAATATGTTTCACACGGGCAATTAGCGCCTCGTTCACTCTTTATTGTTGATTTTGAAAAGGGAAAAATTCTTTCTGACAGTGAAGTTAAAGAAGAGCTATTTTCTCAAAACGACTATGCAAAAGTCTTAGAAAAAACAAAGATTAAACTTTCTTCCTTTGAAGAAGCTGTAAAGAATGAAGAAAAAGCCTATAAGGCTGAAAATTTCACAAATTTCGGCTTTAATGACAAGTACCCTGAAAGCACTTTAGTTTCGATGATACATGCGCAAGAAGAGCCAGTTGGTGCGATGGGCTTAGACGAGCCTTTAGCAGTGCTTAGCTCTAAACCTCAGACATTATTTAATTATTTTAAACAGCTTTTTGCGCAGGTGACAAATCCTTCTATAGACCCAATTCGCGAAAAGATGTCTATGTCGCTTTCTTCAACCTTAGGCGGCACACCAAATATTTTTCAAAAAGCTTCACAAAGTCCTTCTTATATATATCTTGATACGCCTTTTCTCTTTGCTTCTCAAATGCAAGAGATTGAGAGTAAGAAAGAACTTCCTTCTGAAAGACTTTCTATTACCATGCCTTTAGAGGCGGACTATGCTTCTTTTTGTAAGTGCATTGAGAACTTAGTACAAAAAGCTGAAAAAGCTGTAAAAAGTGGAAAAAGAATCTTGATTTTGTCAGATAAAGATATGGCAAAAAACAAAATTCCTCTTCCTGCTATGCTTGCAATAGGGGCTGTTCACCAAGATTTGATTCGTAAGAAATTACGCCATTTATGCGGCATCATACTTGAAACAGGTCAGGCTTGCGAAGTTATGGATATGGCTTTATTGCTTTCTTTTGGTGCAAATGCCATCTATCCTTTTGGCGCATTTTCTTCAATAACAAATTATGTGAACAATGGAAAGATTCAAAAAGAATTTGATATCAAAAATTCAATTTCACGTTATTCTAAAGCATTGGAAAAGGGCTTGTTGAAAGTTTTTGGTAGACTTGGCATTTCAACCTTGCAATCTTTTGCTGGTTCGCAATGTTTTGAAGCTATTGGTGTGCATGCTGATGTTATTGAAAAATACTTTAGAGGAACATATTCACGAATTGGCGGTATACAGTTAGAAGATATTTATAAGGAAAATAAAGAAAGAGTGACAAATTGCATCAACGAAACTCGCGAATTGTCAAAAAGTGATAAGCATATATGGTCGAAAAAAACCTGCTCACTTATGCGTAATAGCGTTGTTGAAAATAACTTTATCTTATTCAAGGAATACACAAAAGAATTGAATGAAAAGATGCAAAATATCACACTTCGTTCAGTGTGGAAGCAAAAGACTTCAAAGCCAATTGCATTAAATAAGGTAGAAAGTATTGAAGAAATAAGAAAGCGTTTCTTTGGTGCAGCAATGTCGCTTGGTGCTTTAAGTAAGGAATCACACGAATGTATAGCAGAGGGTTTTAACGCCCTTGGCTTACAGACAAATTCAGGTGAAGGCGGTGAAGAAATCTCTCGCTCACGCTCTAAAAATGCTGATAAAGACCTTTGTTCAAGAATAAGACAAATTGCTTCAGGCAGATTTGGTGTGACAGCTGAATACCTAGCTTCTGGTGACGAAGTGCAAATTAAAGTAGCTCAGGGCGCAAAGCCTGGTGAAGGCGGGCAATTACCTGCACATAAGGTGACAGAATATATTGCAAAAGTAAGACATACTCAAGCAAATGTTTCTCTTATTTCACCGCCTCCTCATCACGACATCTATTCAATTGAAGATTTAGCTCAGCTTATTTATGATATAAAGAAATTGAGAGCTGGTATCAAGGTTTCAGTAAAGCTTGTCGCGCAAGCAGGCATAGGCACTGTGGCTGTTGGTGTTGTAAAAGCTGGCGCTGATACTATTTGTATTTCAGGGCATGACGGCGGAACAGGCGCAGCCCCTTTATCTTCAATCTATCATGTTGGTTTACCTTGGGAACTTGGGCTTGCAGAAGTGCATCAAGCGCTCTTGGCAAATGCTATGCGTTATAAAGTAACTTTACAGACAGACGGTCAAATACATTCAGCAAATGATGTTGTAACTGCCTTTATGCTTGGCGCAGACGAAGTAGTTTTTGGAACTTCACTTTTAATCGCTATGGGCTGCGTGCTCTGTAAGCAGTGTTACAAAGGTAGATGCCCAGCCGGCATTTGTACACAAGAGGCTGACTTGATAAAGCGTTTTGCAGGTACAGCAGAGCATATTCAAAACTTTGTCAACCATATAGCTGAGGAAACTCGCGAACTTTTAGCTAAACTTGGCTTTAGCCATGTGCAAGAATTGATAGGCAGATCTGACCTTCTTGAATTGAATAAAGAAATCTTGCCACAAAAAGCAAATGATTTAGATATGTCTTTGCTTTTCAATGACTTGCCTTATACTAAGAGATTAACTTCTGCTACTTTAGCTGAAATGGCTGAATGGGAAGAAAAGCTTTATTTTGAAATGCAAGACAATATTCAAAGAAATATTCCTTCTGATTATTACCATACTATTAAAAATACAGACAGAGCTGTAGGAACAAATATAGCAGGGGCAATGGCATTAGCAAGCAAGCAAAGCGGTAGGGAATTTGACGAAGACTTTATCCAGCTTCATTGCACAGGTACAGCAGGGCAAAGTTTTGGTGCATTTGCGCCAAAGGGGCTTAGTCTCAATCTTTACGGAAGTGCGAATGACTATATAGGCAAGGGACTTTGTGGTGGTAAGATTGCTATTTCGCCTCATTCAAGCTATCCAAATGCCAAAACAAATAGCGAATTACAAAAGCAATCTATTATAGGTAACGTGGCTTTATATGGCGCAACTTCAGGAAAAGCTTTTATTTGCGGCAAGGCAGGTGAGAGATTTGCCGTGCGTAATTCAGGTGCAAAGGCTGTTGTTGAGGGTATTGGTGAACACGGTTGTGAATATATGACAGGCGGAATAATTGTTGTTCTTGGTACATGCGGGCAGAACTTTGCGGCTGGTATGACAGGCGGAAGCGTGTATGTGCATGACCCTAAAAAGCAATTAGAGTTAACTTGCAATTCTTCAAGTGTTGATATAGACTTGATAAGCAATGACGACAAGATTGCTATTAAAGCTCTTTTAGACGAACATGTTTTGTATACGCAGTCAAATTATGCAAAACACTTGCTTTCTAATTGGGAAAATATGGCAAAAGAATTTGTTAAAGTTGTACCGCATGAAGCAAAGAAATACTTAGAAAATAAGTAGGACATCAATTTATCGGAAAGGGCTTTATATTAAGCCCTTTTTTACAATGAAGGTTTTATATGAAATTTGTTAAAATGCATGGCATAGGTAATGATTATGTCTATATTAATGGTTTTGAAACAAAGATTGAAAATCCTGAAAAACTCGCTATAAAGGTGAGTGACAGGCATAAAGGCATTGGTTCAGACGGCCTTGTGCTCATTCTTCCTTCTGAAAAGGCAGATGTTCGCATGAGAATGTTCAACAATGATGGCAGTGAAGCTGAAATGTGCGGAAATGCCATACGCTGTGTAGGCAAGTTTGCCTATGAAAATAAGCTCGTTAATTCAGAAACATTCACTTGTGAAACCCTTGCTGGTAATAAGGTTTTGACTATGCACTTGAAAGATGGAAAAGTGCATTCAGCTACTGTTGATATGGGTATTCCTTATTGGAATTGCAAGGACATTCCTGTTGCCTTAGATGAGGAATATTGTTTTGACTATCCTATTGAAATAGAAGGAAAAGTCTATAAGGTGAACTGTGTTTCTGTAGGTAATCCGCATGCTATTGTTTTTATGGATACTTTAGACGATGTGGAAAATCTTGAAATTGAAAAAATTGGCCCAAAGCTAGAATGTCACCCACTTTTTCCGCGTAAAATCAATGTAGAATTTGTTAAAGTTATAGACAAAACAAAGGTACGCATGAGAGTTTGGGAAAGAGGTTCTGGCGAAACTGAAGCTTGTGGAACAGGCGCGTGTGCTACAGCACTTGTATGCGCTAAACTAGGCTATACAGACAATAAGGTGGAAGTTGTTTTAAACGGCGGTTCACTTTTTATAGACTGGCGTGAAGATGACCATTTCTTTATGACAGGCGAAGCACAATTAGTATTTGAAGGAAATTATTATGAAGATTAATGAAGATTATTGCGACTTTCCCGCTTCCTACCTCTTTTCAGACATAGCAAAAAGAGTTGCGGCTTTTAAAGAAGCAAACCCTGAAGCAAATGTTATCAGCCTTGGTATTGGCGATGTCACACAGCCTCTTTGCCCAGCTGTTATCAAGGCATTACACAATGCAGTTGATGAAATGGCTGTAGCAGAAACATTTAAAGGCTATGGGCCTGAACAAGGCTATGGCTTTTTGCGTGAAAAAATTGCAAAATTTTACTATAATGACAAAGGTTTAGATGTATCAGCTGATGAAATCTTTGTTTCAGACGGCGCGAAAAGCGATATTGGCAACTTCCAAGAATTATTTAGCGAAGACGCGAAAATTGCAGTTACTGACCCAGTTTATCCTGTCTATGTTGATTCAAATGCGATGGCTGGCAGAGCAGGAAAGTGGAATGGCTCTCAGTGGTCTGACTTAGTGTATCTTCCTTGCGTGAAAGAAAACAATTTTGTTCCGCAATTACCAAGTCAAAAAGTTGATGTCATCTACCTTTGCTATCCGAATAATCCATCAGGTAGCATGCTCACAAAGGCTGATTTAAAAATGTGGGTTGATTATGCGCGTGAAAATAAAGCTGTGATTCTTTATGATGCGGCTTATGAAGCCTTTATTCAAGACCCATCACTTCCGCGTTCTATTTATGAAATAGAAGGCGCGAAAGATGTTGCTATAGAATTTAGGTCATTTTCAAAAACAGCTGGTTTCACAGGTCTTCGCTGTGGTTATGCTGTTGTGCCAAAAAATGTGAAAGGTTATGATAATAGTGGTAGAGAATTTTCACTTCGCGATATGTGGAACAGACGTCAGACTACAAAGTTTAACGGCTGTCCTTATATAGTGCAAAAAGCTGCTGAAGCTGTTTTCTCTGAACAAGGGCAAAAAGAAATTTCTGCTATGGTTTCAACATATATGCAAAACGCGAAGAAAATCCGCACTACTCTTAAAGACCTTGGTCTTGAAGTTTATGGCGGTGAGCACGCGCCTTATATCTGGATTGCAACACCAAAAGGCATGAAATCATGGGATTTCTTCCAAATGCTCTTAGATAAAGCGCATATTGTTTCAACTCCTGGTGTTGGCTTTGGACTAAGCGGTGAAGGCTATGTTCGCTTGACTGCTTTTGCTAATAGCAAAAATATTGATATTGCTTTAGAAAGAATTGCTAAGGTTTTGAAATAGTAGTGTTTTAATTTTTGTTTTTTTTGCCTTCGGCGACCAAAGGAAATAATTTCCTTTGGAAACCTTAGCGTGAGCGGTTAAGCTATATGCGTGGCTAAAGAACTGAGTTTTATTTTTTGTTTGCGGAAAAGTTATATGAGCTATGCTCATAAATACTTTTCCGCTTTAAAAATTTAAGTGCTAGATTAAAAAAAGTGCAATCTACGAAGAAAGAGTGAGAAGCATCTTCACTTCGTTCAGATGTGTTTATAAATTGCTATAAATGTAAACAACGCCACCTTGTCTTTAAATAATTAAAAATAAAGCATTGCTTTCCCCTCTGAGGTTAAAGCAATGCTCATTCAAAACACTCAAAAGCATTAATTCTTATCTTTCTTCTTATCTTTCTTGATTTTCTTTGTATCAATAGCATTAGTGAGAATTTCTTGTAAAACTCTATTCTTCATTCTCAATTCTTCGTTTTCTTTTTGAAGTTCAGCTATTTGAAGTAGAGAAAGTTGTGGAACAGCACTGCTTTCTTTTTCTTGTTTTGTATTTGTCGCGTCTTTTTTTACAATAGTATCGCCTATAATTGCATAGCCAAAGACATCAAGGTAGTGAAGCATTGCAGCAATTGAAGAAAGAGGGAGTTCTCTTTTTTTATTGAGCCATTCACACACTAAGGAACGATTTTTTATTCCTAAAATTTGTGCAATATCGCTAAATGTATGCTTTTTTTCTTTGAGGTCATTTATAGATTCAAGAATTATTTCCCAAGCTTCAGTAGTTAATTGTTCAAATTTTTCTTTATTTAAATTGTCGTTATTGTTTTGATTTATTGGCATTTTCTACTCTCTTCATACAGTTGAAATTGAAAAATAAAAAAGACTTTTGAATATTATACACTTATTTACTTGAAAAATAAAGAAAAATTTTACACTTTAAAAATTCCAATTCTTAAAACAAAAAACTGCTCGTGTACAGCAGTTTTTGAAATAGTAACAAATGGCAAAGAGTGAATTTGCAGATTGGATTGATAAATTCATAAATTTTGTGAATTTTAAACAAAAATGATTTTTTTTCTGAGCGGAGTGTATCAAGACATACATGAGCGAAGAAAAAAAATCATTTTTGGCGTAAAAACGCAAAAGAATAAATTTATCTATGATACAAAGCGCCAAATAAACATAGCACAAACAACATAGATAATAGGGTGTAATTCTTTAGCTCTACCTTGGCATAGCATAAGAAATACATAGGAAATGATACCCCAGCCAATGCTGTATGCAACGCTATAAGTAAGCGGCATTCCTATGATTGTAAGAAAAGCAGGTATGCCTACTGTGAAGTTAAGAAAGTCTATCTTCACAACAGAGGAAAGCATAAACAAACCAACAATAATAAGAGCAGGCGCTGTAGCTTGAGCTGGAATGAGCAAGAATAAAGGAGCTAAGAATAAAGCAAGCGCAAATAAAGCAGCAGTAACTAAGGCTGTTAAACCTGTTCTACCACCAGCTGCAATACCAGAAGTACTTTCTATGTAAGAAGTAACTGTTGAAACACCCAATATAGCACCAAGCACAGTTCCAAAAGCATCTGTGAGAAAAGCATTTTTTGCTTGCGGTAATTGTCCCTTTTTGTCTAGCAAGTTACCCTTTGCAGCAACACCAACTAATGTTCCTAATGTATCAAAAAGATTGATTAAAAAGAAAGTAAAGATGATAAGTAGCATGTCAATATTCATGATGTTTGAAAAGTCAAATTGCATGAAAGTTTTATCAAAAGAAGGAAGGGTGAAAAATGAAGCTTCAACTAATTTTGAAGTGTCAGTCACGCCAAGAGGAATGCCTATAAGTGTTGCTATGATAATACCAATAAGCAATGCGCCTGTGACATTATATACATAGAGCACAGAAACAAGAGCAAGCCCAATAAGCGTAAGCATTGCGCCTGGGGCAGTGAGGTCACCCATGCCAACAAGAGTTGCAGGATTATCAACAATTATTCCACTTGCTTGTAAACCAATAAATGCAATAAAAAGCCCTATGCCGCCTGAAATAGCGTATTTAAGTTCTAGTGGAATACAATTAAAAATTGCTTGTCTAAAATTGGTTAAAGAAAGCGCTAAGAAGATAACACCAGCAATAAAAACTGCAGCTAGAGCACTCTCCCACGGCACCTTATCGCCAAGTACAACTGAAAATGTGAAAAAAGCAAGTATGCCCATACCAGGAGCAAGTGCAACAGGAAGATTGGCTAAAAAAGCCATTACTGCTGTTGTTATAGCAGCAGAAATTGCAGTTGCCGCAAAAACAGAAACCTGATCCATACCTGCTATTGATAAAAGATTTGGTGCAACCGCAAGTATATAGGACATAGACATAAATGTGGTTAAACCAGCAATAAATTCAGTTTTAACCGAAGAACCACGTTCTTTAATTTGAAAAAATGTTGACAAGTTTGACATGTTTTCTCCTCTTGTTTTAACTCACTATAAAATGAGTGTGCGGGCTAAGTGTTCCGCTTGTAAATGTATAAAGGTTAAATATCTACATGTCAAGAAAGCATAATTTATAAGGATGCATACAATTTCATTGACACTTTAATAAAAGATAGCTACAAGAAATAAAGAAATTTTTCAAAAGTGAGTTAAAAATGGCAGATTTTAATACTATATGTAAGGAATACGACAAATTAAATCATATACTTTCTTTTTGTATCGATTTTTACTGGCGTTACTGTTTAGTTGATAGGCTTGTTCTAGGCTCTAAATATAAAGTATTAGATATGGCTGCTGGCACTTTAGATGTGAGTATTGCACTTGCAAAAAAACATAAGAATATCGAAATAATAGCAGGCGATATCGCCGAAGATATGCTTGAATTTGGAAAGACTAAACTCAAAAATGAACTTGCAAGCAGAATAAAAACGCAAGTCATTAATGCTGAAGAAATTCCCTATGATAACAATAGTTTTGATGCTGTGACTATCGCTTATGGTATCCGTAATGTACAAGAAAGAGCAAAAGCTTTGAAAGAAATGCATAGAGTGCTTGTGTGCGGCGGGCAGCTTTGTATTTTAGAGTTTTCTCCAGTGAAGAAGCCCATTTTTTCAACAGTATACAATTTTTACCTCAATAAAGTGATGCCAAAAATTGTGCGATTGTTTACAAAGAACGAAGATATGTATACTTATTTAGCCGATTCTATAAAAGCATTTCCATCGCCTGAAAATTTTGTGCAGGAGCTTAAAGACGCGGGCTTTGAATTTGTACAGCATAAAGAACAAACATTCGGTATTTCAAATCATTATATAGCAATCAAGTCAAAGTAATTATTGAATAATAAAATAAATTGATAGAACAATATGTAAAAGCGAAGTTGAAAGGGCAGTTACTTTTAATTGCTTGTCTATAAGATTGTGATCGCGTGAGAGATAAACTGTCATTGCGCTTTTAATAAGCAATACATAGATAATCAAGATACAAAGACTGTAGATAGGAAAATAGATAAGTAAGAAAGATGCCCAAAGAATAAGTGAAGTAAATACAAGAACAAGTTGGTATATTCTTGCTTTTTTTTCACCTAACTTGAGTGCTATGGTCATTTTTCCGTGAAGCTCATCTCCCTTCATATCTCTTGTATTATTAATATTTAACACTGCAGTTGAAAGAAGGCCAGCGCAAATAGCTGGTATAATAGGGAAAAAATCAAGATCTTTTGTATAGAGATAGTAAGAGCCAATAACAGCAACTAAACCAAAGAAGATAAAAACATAGTAATCACCTTGTGCTTTATATCCATATGGATTCTTGCCCATAGTATACTTTATGGCTGCATATACAGCTGCTGCACCAAGGAAGAAGAAGAAAATTGACCTGCCAAAATCATCGCCAAAAGCAAAGTAGAGCATAGAAAGTCCAAAGACTATAATGAGTAAGACAACAAGCTTTATGCCAAACATCATTTCTTTTGGAGTGAGCACCTTTGTTGCTAAAGCTCTGCGTGGTCCAAGCCTTGTTTCGTCATCTGTTCCGCGCACATCGTCACCAAAATCATTGGCAAAGTCTGATAAAATTTGTAAAAGTACGCCTGTACAAATGGAAAATAAACAAACTGCCAAAGAAAAGGAACCTTGATGCGAAGCTAGTGCCGCACCTAAAACAAGTCCAGATAAAGAAAGCGGAAGAGAGCGAAAACGCATGGCTTTAATCCATGCTTGAAACTTGGTCATTTCAGCTTGTTGTTTTGAAGTAGGCATATATTCTCCTTTTGAAGAAAATAGCAAAATATATTTTGAATGACAAGAAAAAGAATGCTGAATAAAAACTTGACAATGAAAGAAAAAAGACGTACTATTAAACGTACGCTTAATCAGGAGATTTGTATGCAAACATTAAATATATCAAATTTAAGAAAAGACTTATATAAAATTGTTGATAATGTCATTGAATATGAAGCTGTAAGGGTGAATACAAAATCAGGAAATGCAATTATTTTAAGTGAAGAAGAATATCTAGGCTTATTGGCAACTGCTCAGCTTTGTGCAATTGAGGGTATGCAGCAAAGTATTATTGAAGAAGCTAAAACCCCTCTTCACGAGTGCATTAAAGAAGAAGATTTTCTATGGTAGTTTATTCTGTTGTATTCACAAAAAGAGCGCAGCAAGACGCAAAGAAGTTACAAGAAAGGCAAAAGGAAAAAGTAAAGAAACTTATTGAATTAATGAAGATAAATCCTTTTCAAAATCCACCTTCTTACGAAAAATTGAAACACGATTTAGAGGGAAAATATTCGCGTAGAATTGATATACACAATAGACTTGTTTATGAAATACATACTGAGGAAAAAATAATAAAAATTATAAGAATGTGGACACATTATGAATAAAAAAGGCAGCTCAATGTGAACTGCCTTTTTTATTTTTAATTTAGCAAAAACTATTTATAGCTATCTGTAAGATATTGTGCGCGTTCGTTTAATTTTTGAACACGAGCTTTTAAAGAAGCCTTATATGCTTCTAAATCTTTGATAGGAGCTTTAGCTACATTTGTATCCATAGCAGCCTTTGCAACTGCTGCAGAACATTCTGTGAGTAGTCTTGGGTCAAAAGGAGTTGGGATAATGTAGTCAGGTCCATAGCTAAATGTTCTTCCGCCGTATGCAGCTGAAATTTCAGCTGGAACAGGAAGCTTTGCTAGGTCAGCAATGCTTTTAGCTGCTGCAACCTTCATAGCTTCATTGATTTTCTTCGCACCAACATCTAAAGCACCACGGAAAATGTATGGGAAGCCAGAAACATTGTTTACTTGGTTAGGGTAGTCAGAACGGCCTGTACCCATCATACAATCAGGTCTTGCTTCTTTTGCGTCTGGGTAAGGGATTTCAGGATGTGGATTAGCGCATGCAAATAAAATAGGGTGGTCGCCCATGCTTTTAACCATGTCTTTTGAAAGAAGATCTTTTTGTGAAAGACCTAAGAACATATCAGCACCCTTCATGCATTCAGCAAGACTTGCATCTTTATCTTGTGCAAATAATGCTTTGTATTTATTGAGACCGTCTCTGTTCTTTGTGATAAGACCGCGTGAATCAAACATATAGATATTAGAAGGGTCAACGCCAAGAGCTACATAGAACTTTGAACAAGCAATACCAGCAGCACCAGCACCAACAACAACTACCTTCATGTCTTCGATTTTTTTGTTTGCAATTTCAGCAGCATTGATAATACCTGCGCCTGAAATAACAGCTGTGCCGTGTTGGTCATCGTGGAAAACTGGAATATTCATTTCTTCTATAAGTGTTTCTTCAATATAGAAGCATTCAGGTGCCTTGATGTCTTCAAGATTGATACCACCAAAGGTTGGTTCCATTGCTTTAACAATTTCAATGATTTTATCAGGGTCATTACAATTTAAATTAATGTCGTAAGCATCTACGTCAGCGAATTTTTTGAATAAAATTGCCTTGCCTTCCATAACAGGTTTCGCGCCTAAAGGTCCGATATTACCTAAACCAAGAACTGCAGTACCGTTAGTCACAACACCAACGAGATTTCCCTTACCTGTGTATTTGTATGCATTTTCAGGATTATCTTTGATTTCAAGACAAGCTTCAGCAACACCAGGTGAATAGGCCAATGAAAGGTCTAATTGATTGGCACAAGGTTTGATAGGAAAAACTTCAAGCTTTCCTGGACGTGGAAATTCGTGGTAATTGAGGGCATCTTCCTTAGTAAATGATGACATTGTAATTCTCCTTTACAGTCATAAAGTTAATTTTGGATTAATCTATCACAAGAAAAAGATTAATCAAGTAATTTTTTTAAAAAAATCATTATCAATATTTTAATAATATCTTATTTATAATATTAAAGGTTCAATGTCTATCTATCTGAAAACATTTGTACTTTACAAACTTTTTATTTTGGTATATTTAAATAAAACTATTTTTTATTTTAACACTGGAGAGGTAAATGTCAAAATCAAAAGTTTATTTTACAGACATGCGTTGTAAAGTTGGTACTTCATTATTAGAAAAACTTGAAAAACTTATCAAAAAAGCCGGAATAGGTGAAATTGATATGGATAGCAAGTTCGTTGCCATCAAATTGCACTTTGGCGAACCAGGAAATTTGTCCTTTTTACGTCCAAACTTTTCAAAAGTTGTCGCAGACACTGTAAAAAATATGGGTGGAAATCCATTTTTAACTGACTGCAATACTTTATATGTTGGCAGAAGAAAGGATGCCTTAGAGCATATCACTGCTGCCTATGAAAATGGCTACACTCCTTTTGCAACAGGCTGTCATATTCTTATTGGTGACGGCTTAAAGGGTAATGATGAAGTGGAAGTTCCACTTGAAAATTGTACCTATATCAAGAATGCAAAAATTGGTAGAGCAGTTATGGATGCTGATATTTTTATTTCTCTCACACACTTCAAAGGCCATGAAATGACTGGCTTTGGTGGTGCTATCAAAAATATTGGTATGGGTTGCGGTAGCCGTGCTGGAAAGATGGACATGCATAGCGATGGCAGACCAACTGTGAAAGAGGAAAAATGTGTTGGCTGTAAGGTATGTACTTCTTACTGTGCGCATTCAGCTATCACTGTTACTGACAAAAAAGCAAGCATCAACCATGATGTATGTGTTGGTTGCGGCCGTTGCATAGGTGTTTGTAACTTTAATGCTATAGGCGCGCCATTTGATGCCGCTCCTGACACAGTAAACTACCGTATGGCAGAATATACAAAGGCTGTTGTACAAGACCGTCCGCATTTCCATATTGCGATTGTGAATCAAGTTTCACCTTATTGCGATTGCCATGCTGAAAACGATGCTGCTATTGTGCCTGATATTGGTATGTTTGCTTCTTTTGACCCAGTTGCACTTGATAAAGCATGCATAGATGCTGTAAATGCTGCTCCTGCAATAGGCACAAGCATTATGTCTGATTGCGGTTGCACTCATGGTCAACTTGGCGATCACTTTAAAGCTGTTCACCCATCAACAAATTGGCGTTCACAATTAGAACACGCTGAAAAAATTGGTGTTGGTTATATGGATTATGAATTAATTACCATGTAGCAACATATTCTATGATTTATAGATAAACGATAAAACGACTGCTTTGTGTAAATGAAGCAGTCGTTTTTTTTATTTTACGCCTACCTTTGGGCAAAATTCCGCCATTTCGCATTCACTGCACAAGGGCTTTTTGGCATCACATACATGTCTGCCAAACCACACCATTTTATGATTCACATTTCCCCACTCGCTTTTATCAAAAAGTTCGAGCAGGTCTTTTTCTACTTGTACGGGGTCTGTATTTATTGTCAAACCAAGTCTGTAGGCTATTCTTTTGACATGTGTATCAACTGCAATGCCTAGATTTATGCCAAATGCGCCACATAATACACAATTTGCTGTTTTTCTGCCAAGACCGGGGAGTTTGACTAATTCTTCCATTGTTTGCGGAACAGTTGAACTATAGTTCTCAACTAATTCTTTTGCGCAATTGACAATGTTTTTGGCTTTATTATGATAAAATCCCGTTGATTTAACATATTCTTCAACTTCTTCAATATCTGCTACAGCAAAGTCTTCTACACTTTTGAACCTTTCAAAAAGAAGAGGGGTGACCTTATTTACGCGTGCATCGGTGCATTGTGCCGCAAGAACTGTTGCTACAAGCAGTTCCCACGGTGAGTTTGAATTGAGAAGAGTTTCTGGTACAGGGTATCTTTTATTGAGCAAGGCAATTGTTTTACTCGCTTGTTTTTTTTTATCTTCTTGTGTAAGTGCTTTTGTCTTAGGCTTTGTCATTCCATATCCTTTTTCTTGCAATTTAATATGCTTTTGTGTATCTTTACAAAATAGTAATTAGCATGTCAGTGCACATGTTTTAATACTAAGTAAATACTAGCTTAAGTCAAATTAAAGTGAGGAAAACACTATGATACATATTTCAGGTTCTGTTGCTTATGATAGAATTATGACCTATCCGGGTAAGTTTGAAGAACAAATATTACCTGAAAAGCTCCACATACTTAATGTTTCTTTTATGGTGGATAATGTGGTTGAAAGAAGAGGGGGCACAGGCGGAAATATAGCTTATAATCTTGCTTTATTAAAAGAAAAACCCATGCTTTATGCTTCTGTTGGAAAGGACTTTACCTTCTATGCTGCTGCTTTTCAAGCTCTTGGACTTTCATTAGATAATATCTATGTAGATGAGCAAACCTTCACTGCAACTTGCTATGTCACTACAGACTTAGCTTCAAATCAAATTGCTGCTTTTTCACCTGCTGCAATGGTAAATAAAATAAATCCTGCTTTTTATCCAAAAGTAAATCCAAATAGCGACTGGGCAATTGTTTCACCCGGAAATTTAGATGATATGCTCAACCTTACACGTCATTTTAACGAAAACGGCGTAGCTACAATCTTTGACCCAGGTCAGCAAATAGTTGTTATCAAAGATGAAGACATGGCTACCATGGTGAAGTCTTGCGCGATTTTAATTGGTAATGACTATGAAATCGCAAAAATAATGAAGGCACTTAATATGACAAAGGAACAATTATTAGACATTGTTCCAATACTTATCACAACACTTGGGGAAAAAGGTTCTTCTATTGAATCAAAAGACTATGCTAAGCCATACTATGTTATGTGCGCACAAGCAGACAAGATTGTTGACCCAACTGGCTGTGGCGATGCCTATAGAGCAGGCCTTCTCAAAGGTCTTCATGCGGGACTTGATATTACAGATTCAGCAAAGATTGCTTCAGTTGTTGCTTCATTTTGTGTTGAAGAAAGTGGCACACAAGAGCATATTTTTACTGCTTCACAATTTGCGCAAAGATATATGAAGACTTTTAATTCTATGCCTTTGATTTCCTTTGATTAAATAATATATAAAGAGTTGAAATTTTTCAACTCTTTTAACTTTAACCTTTTGAAACAGAAGTAAAAATATGAAATGGAGCATGGGTTTTGCTGCCTTAATACTTTCTTTAAGCGTGCTTATTTCACGTTTTATGGGGCTTATACGCGATAAAGTTATTTCATGGCAATTTGGCGCAAGCAGTGAAGCTGATATTTATTTCACTGCTTTTGTCATTCCTGACTTTATTAACTATTTGCTTGCAGGTGGCTATCTTTCCATTACTTTAATTCCTTTTTTGTCTGAAAAGTTTCAAAATGACGATGCGCAAAACACTTCTGATGCGTGGGATTTTTTCGGAACGGTTTTTACTTGGTGCGCTCTAGCTATTTTTACTTTTTGTCTTCTTGCTTTTGTTTTTGCAAATAAGTTAGTGCATTATATTGCGCCAGGCTTTAATGCTGAACAGCTATTGACCTTAGCATACTATTTAAGAATTATTCTTTTTGCACAAGTTTTCTTTCTTCTTGGTGCTTGCTTTTCTTCTATTTTATACATACGAAAGCAATTTGCTGTACCAGCACTTATGCCTTTGATTTATAATGGCTTTATTCTGGCTTTTGGTATTGCTTTTCCTTACCTTGGCATTGCAGAAGGTATGGCTGGTTTTTGCTATGGCGTGCTTGCGGGTGCTTTTCTAGGCGCATTTCTCTTACCTTGGTATGCAGTAGCTAGGCAAAAAATCATTTGGAAGCCTTCTTTAAAGCATAAAGATTTTAAAAAATTTCTCTTGCTTGCCTTGCCATTGATGATAGGGCAATCAATAGTGATTTTGGACGAACAATTCATCAGGATTTTTGGCTCTATGACAGGCGAAGGAGCTGTTTCCTTGCTCAATTACGCACGCAGGATTATGCTTGTGCCCGTGGGTGTTGTTGCCCAAGCAGCGGCCTTAGCTTCTTTTCCTTTTCTTGCCTCACTTCTTGCAGAAAAAAACTACAGTGAATTTAATAAAACACTCAATAGAGCCTTGCATTCTTCACTGGTTTTTATCTTACCTCTTACGCTTTTTATGATTTTGCAAAGCGAAGAAATATTAGGAATTATATTTGAGGGTGGGCATTTTTCTCACGAAGACACAAAAAAGGCTACACCTTTACTGCAAGTTATGCTTATTTCTGTGCCTTTTTGGGCAGTACAACAAATAGTAGGAAGAGCTTTTTATGCCTATAAAAATACTATTACTCCTGCAATAATAGGAACAATTGCAACAGTGCTCACTCTTCCTTTGTATATATATTTCACACCTTTATACGGGGCTTTCTTTGTAGCTTCTATGACGACATGTTCCCTTATTTTGTATACAGCTCTTCTTTTGATTGTCTGGCAGAAACTTAAGGGAGTGAGACTTGCTCTTGATTGTCTAATGATTTCGCTTCGTTCTATTCTTATTGCTCTTCTTCCTCTCTATCTTACTTATGCTCTTCCTCCCTTATTTATACAGGAAAACATTGATTCAACAGTGTATATAAAGCTTTGTTCTTTCTTTTTTTCAGGCTTTGTCTTTGGTATAACATGGCTGATTATTTCATTTCTTTTTAATAAAAAAGATCTCATGCTTATTGCAGAACCTTTTGTAAGAAAGATAAAAAGAAGATTACATAAAATTTAAATATAATTCTAAAGGTTTATTATGAAAATTGAGATTGCTGAATACGCAGGTTTTTGTATGGGAGTTGACCTTGCTTTGAAAAAGTTAGACAAAGCATTAGAAAGTGTTTCTTCATGTGAAGAAACTGTGGTAGCGACTATAGGACCTATTATACATAATCCACAAGTATTAAAAGAATACGAAGAAAAACATGTGAAGATTCTTACTCATGTCAGTGAAATTGAGCCACATATGCATGTGATTATACGCGCACACGGCATAACAAAAGAAGAGGAAGAAGAAGCAAGAAGAAGGGCAATGCAAGTTGTTGATGCAACTTGCCCTAAGGTAAAGGCTGCTCAGATTTCTGTTTCAAATGCAACACAAAAGATAAGCGAAGAAGCAAAGTATGATGATTGTATGCTTTTATTATACGGTGAAGAAGAGCATCCTGAGGTTCGCGGTATATTGTCTTATTCTAAAATTCCCTATCTTGTTTTTTCAAATGAAGAAGAAATTTTTTCACAACTAGTAAGCTTTCCTCAAAATTTAATTATTGCTTCACAAACAACACAAGATAAAGATTTATTTAATGAATTTTGTGAAAAACTTAAAGCTTTACACAAAGGAAATATTATAATCTTAGACACTATTTGCGATGCAACTAAGCAAAGGCAAGAAGCAGTGCGCGAATTAGCGGCTAGTGTTGATGCAATGATAGTTGTTGGAGGAAAGCAAAGTGGAAATACAAGGCGACTTGCTGAAATATCCCTTTCCTATGGCATACCAACATATCATATCGAAACGATAGAAGAATTATCCAAGGAAAAACTTGAACTTGACAATACTTATGGCCTTACAGCTGGAGCTTCAACCCCAAAGAAGTATATGTATAAAGTAAAGTCTTATTTAGAAGAATTAGAATAATTTGACTTTTGTGATAGAAGTCATAGATTATTGTTTAGTATATAGTATAATATCATAATTTCTTAATTACTATATAAGAGGAGATATATATGTCTTTTTCGCAAAATACATTTTTTAGAGGCAGGAGATTGAGACAGTCAGCGCAATTGCGCGCAATGATGAAGGAAGTTTATCTGACAAAGCAAAATCTCATCATGCCATACTTTATTGCTGATAGCGAAGATGTAGATTATAAAAAACCAATTGCATCTATGCCTGGGCAATACCAATTTAGCCTTGCTTCTTTTGAAAAACATATTGAAAAAGTTATTGATAAAGGTCTTTGTTCATTGATTCTTTTTGGTATTCCAAAAAGTAAGGATGCTATAGCAAGTGAAGGTTTTAGTGAAGATGGTGTTATCCAAAAAGCTGTGCGTATGCTCAAAAAACGCTGGCCACATTTGATTGTTATAACAGATGTTTGCCTTTGCGAATATACAGACCACGGGCATTGCGGTATTTTAAAGACTTCGCCACTAAATAATGAAACCTATGTCGATAATGATGAAACCTTAGAAATTTTAGCAAAAATTGCGCTTTCACACGCAAAAGCAGGTGTAGATATAGTTGCGCCTTCTGATATGATGGATGGCAGAGTGCTTGCAATCAGACAGGCTTTAGACAATGCAAAACTTGGTTTTGAAAATATTCCTATTATGTCTTATAGTGTGAAATACGCTTCAGCTTTTTACGGTCCTTTCCGCGATGCAGCAGAGTCTGCGCCGCAAAGTGGCGACAGAAAAAGCTATCAAATGGACTATGCTGTTCAAAGTGAAGCCTTACGCGAAGCTGAAGCTGATATTGCAGAAGGTGCTGACATGCTTATTGTTAAGCCTGCTGGTGCCTATCAAGATGTTATCAAAACATTGAAAGATAATTTTGATGTTCCTCTTGTAGCTTACCAAGTAAGCGGTGAATATTCCATGATTAAAGCTGCGGCATTGAATGGCTGGATTAATGAAGATGCCATTGTGTATGAATCGCTTATTGGAATGAGAAGAGCAGGCGCTCAGCTCATATTCTCTTACTTTACAGAAGACTTAATTATGCGAGGAATTGTTTAATGAAGAATGAAAATATAGCTCATGCTTCACATGCAGGCCATGGTTCGCAAAGACATATTCATGCGCATCACGCACAGCCTAAAAGCCCTTTAGACGCGCCAAATTGCAGATTAATTGCTTGGGAAGTGACGAGATCATGTAATCTTGCTTGTAAGCATTGCCGTGCAGAAGCACACACAGAGCCTTATGAGGGTGAACTCTCTACAATTGAAGCAAAAGCGCTTATTGACACTTTTACTGAAGTAGGAAATCCTATCATCATATTCACAGGCGGTGAGCCTATGATGCGTAAAGACCTTTATGAATTAGGCGCATATGCCAAAGAAAAAGGCTTGCATCCTGTGCTTTCGCCAAATGGCACGCTTATTACAAGAGAAAATGCAAAAAAAATCAAAGAAGCTGGTTTTGCGCGTTGTTCTATTTCAATTGATGGCAAAGATGCCCTTTCGCACGACAACTTTAGAGGCGTAGAAGGCGCTTTTGAGCAATCTTTGAGGGGTATTGAATATTTGAAAGAAGCTGGTGTGGAATTTCAGATTAATACAACTGTGACAAAGTCAAACCTTTCTTCTTTTAAAGAAATATTCCAATTATGTGAAAAGCTTGGCGCTGTTGCTTGGCATATTTTCTTGCTTGTGCCCATGGGAAGAGCCTCTGACATTCAAGAAGAAGTCATCACAGCAAAGGAATACGAAGATGTGTTACACTGGTTTTATGATTTTAGAAAAACTACGTCCATGCATTTAAAAGCTACCTGTGCTCCGCACTACTATCGCATTATGCGTCAACGCGCAAAAGAAGAAGATGTTTCTGTCACACCTGAAAATTTTGGCATGGATGCGCTCACTCGTGGCTGCCTTGGTGGTATTGGATTTTGCTTTATTTCGCATGTAGGACAAGTTCAACCCTGTGGTTATCTCTTGCTTGATTGCGGAAATATCAAGGAAAAGCATTTTCCTGACATTTGGAAAGATTCAACAATTTTTAAGCAGTTCAGAAATAAAGATGAATACGAAGGTAAGTGCGGAATATGCGAATACCACAAAGTCTGTGGTGGGTGTAGAGCAAGGGCATATTCTATAAGCGATAATCACATGGCTCCTGAACCTCTTTGCCTTTATGAGCCAAAAGTAAAAAAATCATAAATATTAAATGGAAAATTATATGGCACTTAGAAAAATAATTGAAATTGATAAAGAAAAGTGCGATGCTTGTGGTGTTTGCATACCTAATTGTGCTGAACAAGCATTGATAATTGAGAATAATGAGTTAAAAATTATTGAAGATAAGTTATGCGATGGTTTAGGGGCTTGCCTCAATGCTTGCCCTAAAAATGCTTTGAAAATTATAGAAAGAGAAGCAGATGCCTATGACCATAATGCTGTAGAAGAAAGATTGAAAACAAATACTTGCGCTTCTTCAGCCTGCGAATCTGTGAAAGAAATTAACCTTAAACAAGAAAGCATTCAAGCTGCTGCTCACTTGCTTAGCACTAATACAGAAGCGTCTCTTCCTTCTGCATTAGAAAATTGGCCTGTAAAGCTTTCTTTGGTTTCTTCTAAAAATTCCTTTTTGAGCGTGGAAAAAATCAGAATTGTCGCTGATTGTGCGGCTTTTGCTTGCGCTTCATTCCATAAAAGATACACAAAAGGCGCGCCTTTACTTATAACTTGTCCACGCTTAGAAAACAAAGAACAAGTTGTTGAAAAAATGGCAGAAATCTTTCGCTTGCACAGCTACAAGCAAGTTGATATTATAAGAATGGAAGTGCCTTGCTGTGTTATTCCTGAACTTGTTTTAAAAGCGTATGACTTAGCGCAAATTGAAGATAAGCCAAAATTTGAACTCAAAGTTATCACAAGAAAAGGGCAAGAGCTTATGCAAAATCCCTTTGCGCAAATTGGCAAAAAGCTTTGATTACTTTATCTAAATTAAGAGGTCACTATGAAAAGAGTTTTTTCGCTTATAGGTAACACTTCTCTTGTGTATTTAGAAAACTTTTCCAATAAGTATCAAGCAGATATTTTTGTAAAAATGGAATGCAAAAATCCCGCTTCTTCTGTTAAAGATAGGGTAGCTTTTGCTATGATTAAAGACGCCTTTGACAGAGGACTTATTAGAGAAAATGGAACTATAATTGAGCCTACAAGCGGAAATACAGGCATAGGCCTTGCCTTTGTTGCAAAATATTATAATCTCAAAACAATCTTGGTTATGCCTGAAAGTATGTCGCTTGAAAGAAGGCAATTACTTCAAGCCTATGGTGCAAAACTTGTGCTTACAGAAGCTTCAAAGGGTATGAGTGGTGCTATTGAGAAGGCAAAAGAACTTGTGCAAAACACAGACAATGCCTTTATGCCAGACCAATTTTCAAATCCTCAATGTATTTCAGCGCATTACGAGGGAACTGCCCCAGAAATTGAAAAAGAATTAGCAAAGGATGGTTTTTGCTTAGATGCTTTTATAGCTGGTGTTGGAACAGGCGGAACAATCAGTGGTGTGGGTATATATTTCAAACAAAGATGTAAAAAAACGCAGATAATTGCTGTTGAACCCTCTAGTTCTGCAGTTCTTTCAGGCGAAAAGGCTGGTGTTCATGGTATTCAAGGTATTGGAGCTGGTTTTGTTCCACAAAATTTTAAAAGAGACGTTGTAGACGATATTTATAAAATCTCAACCGAAGAAGCAATTGAATTTGCGCGTTTGCTTATGCAAGAAGAGGGTATTTCTTGTGGAATTTCTGCTGGTGCAAATATAGCAGGACTTGTGAAATACGCGCAAAAGCATAATAACACTTGTCTAGTTACTGTTATACCCGATTCAATTGAAAAATATCTTTCAACAAAATTAGTACAAGATTAAAAGGATAGTTTCATGGATATTAAATTAAAAAGAATGCCAATAATTGATAAAATTTCTGATGAATTATGTTCAGAAGGCCTTTTAGAGGGTGTTTTACATACAACTTTGTGCAATTCAGCTATGCCTTCAATTGAAAAATTAGCCGAAATAATGCAAAGACTTAGAGCCATTCTCTTTCCAGGATTTTTTGGCACTTCAAATGTTAATCCTGAATCTATTCGCTATCATGTTTCAGCAAGCCTAGATTCTATCTACCGCTTACTTAAAGAACAAATTATTCGAGGATCTTGTTTTGCTTGTGCTGATATTGAAGAAATCTGCAAGGGCTGCGAAGGCGATTCGCACGACTTAGCAATGGAATTTTTATCTAAACTCCCTGAAATTAGAAGGCTTTTAGCTTCAGATGCAAAGGCTGCATATGAAGGCGACCCTGCAGCTACTTCTGCTGGCGAAGCAATTTTTTGCTATCCCTCCATGACAGCAATGACACATCATAGAATTGCACATGAAATGTATAAGTTAAACATTCCTCTTATTCCGCGCATTATTTCTGAAATGGCACACAGCCAAACAGGTATAGACATTCATCCAGGCGCACAAATTGGTGAGGAATTTTTTATAGATCACGGCACGGGTGTTGTTATAGGTGAAACTTGTATAATTGGTAAGTCATGCCGTTTGTATCAAGGCGTAACACTTGGCGCGCTTTCTTTTCCAAAAACTGATGAAGGTTTGCTGGTAAAGGGTAATGCAAGACATCCTATTTTAGAAAATAATGTCATTGTGTATGCAGGTGCTACCGTACTTGGAAGAATTACTATAGGTGCAGAAAGCGTTATAGGTGCAAATGTGTGGGTGACTGAAAACATTGCTCCAAAAACAAAGGTTTTTAATAAAGTTTAAAAAGAAATTTTACCCTAGATATATTAAAGTCTTTTTAAAGTATATTTTTAAACTTTTTCATAAAACTTTTATAAAATAGTGAAGAAATATAAATACTTCTTTTAGACAAAAGCAGTATTTGAATCTATACTTTTTTAGTGTACATTGAACATAATAAAAAAGTATTATATTATAACTAGTTATAACTTCTTTAGAGAATGTTTTAATCTTTTATATTAAATCTTTATAGAAATTTGCCTATTTTAATATATAAAACATGTGTATATCTTTTAAAAAAAATAGGTGAAAACAGCTTGACATTCACGCACACATGTTTAATTTTTATTAAAATATTTTAGATGAGGTCATTATGCCAAATACTTACAATAAGCAAGGAAAAATGCAAGAAGATATGACAGAACAAGAAGTGCATGATATACACGAACAAGTTGCTGATGAAATATTACAGCATGAACAAGATATCGATTCTGACGAAGCAAACGAAGACAGTGAAGTGCAATGCGCTTATTGCGAAGTGACAAAGAAAGAAAATTCCGAAATGAAAATCCGCTATCTAGCAGAAATGGATAATTTTAAAAAGCGTATGCAAAGAGAAAAAGAAGAAAATGCAAAATACGCTTCTGAAAATATCTTGCAAGACATTATTCCAGCTATAGATAATCTCGACCTAGCCTTGCAATATGCTGATAATGAAGCCTGTAAAGACATTGTCATGGGCATACAAATGACGCGTAAACTCTTGCTTGATAGCTTAAAAAACCACGGCTTAGAACAAATTAATGCTGAAAAAGTTGAATTTGACCCTAATCTGCACGAAGCAGTTGGACAAGAAGAAAGTGATGAAGTTGCACCTCAGTATGTGATTAAAACCTTGCAAAAGGGCTATATTCTTAAAGACAGACTTCTTAGACCAGCAAAGGTTATTGTGAGCAAGTAAATTTCTTTTAACATACTGTTTTTTCAATATAAAATATCCTCTTTATTTATTTGAATAAAGAGGATATACTTATATCAAATAATCTTTACAAGTAGGTTTTATGTCTCATTCCACTCTTCTTGATGTCCAAAACAACAAAGCTGAAATTCCCATTCCTATTCATCGAGTGGGTGTAAAAAAAGTGCAGATTCCTCTTGTGATTCGCGATAAAGAGCTTGGTAAACAACATACAATTGCAGAAGTTGATATGGCTGTTGATTTACCTGCTGAATTTAAAGGCACTCATATGAGCCGCTTTCTTGAGAGTTTAGAAGATTTTCGCAAGAATAATCCAGAAGGCTTGAGTTATGCTAATATGAAGGTTTTTTTAGAAAAAGTGCGTGTTAAATTGCAAGCTTATTCCTCCTATATAAAATTTTCCTTTCCCTATTTTTGCACAAGACAAGCTCCTGTTTCAAAAGCTGCTGCACCCGTAGCGTATCAGTGCGCATTTATTGGTGAACACAATGCAGATGGTCAGACAAAGTTTCAACTACAAATTCAGGTTCCTGTTACTACGGTTTGCCCTTGTTCTAAGGCAATCAGCAAATACGGTGCGCATGGACAAAGAACCTATATAAAGCTAAATGTTGAAATGAAAAAGTTCAACTGGATAGAAGACTTTATCGAATTAGCGAATGAAAGCGGTTCTTCGCCAATTTATACTTTAATAAAAAGAGAAGACGAAAAGGCGGTTTCTGAACTGGCTTATGAAAATCCAAATTTTGTTGAAGACGTAGTAAGAAATTTGGCTGTAAAACTTGAAAAAATGCCAGATTTGATTTCATATACCATTGAAGCTGAAAGCCAAGAGTCCATTCATCCACACAATGCTTTTGCTGTTGTAATTTCAAAATAGAGAAAAAAATGAATACCTTAACCATAGAAAACGAAATTGAAGAAGAAAGTGTTTTTACCCTTGATATAAGAGATGAAATACAAGTAGGCTCTTTTTTAAAATTAGATAATGTCAAACACTTTCAAGTGGTTGGATACAAGACAGAGCAAATAGGCAAGCATAAAATTTCACTTCCTCTTTTTAAATGTATAAAGAAGGTAAAAAAAGGGAGTTATGAAATTTCCTTTTCAAAAAATGGCTATAGTCTTGCTATTATTACGCTTTCAGATAAAGGCTATGCAAATGAAAGGGAAGATGAGAGTGGGCAAGTTATCAAAGACATACTTGAAAAATCGCTTGAGCTTTCTTATTGTTCTCAATATTTACTTCCAGATAATCCGCAAAAATTACAAGCTCTTGTCAGCTCTTTAGCCTATGAGGAGTCTTTTGATATTATTGTAACAACAGGTGGCACGGGCATTGCCCCTACAGATTTAACGCCAGAAGCCATTATTCCTCTTCTCACAAGAAGATTTCATGGCTTTGAGCAAGCAATGATGACTGCTTCCTTTGCTAAAACTCCAAATGCTCTTATTTCACGCGCTTTTGTCGGTACTATGCATAAATGCTTTATAATTGCGCTTCAAGGAAGTCCTAAAGCAGTGAAGGAAAATTTAGAAGCTATTATTGCTTCATTACCGCACACTTTAGAGAAATTGCACGGAAGTAAGGAAGACTGTGCACGCCAATAAATCTATAAGCTTTTTTTTACCTATTTTAAACTTGACCGGATTTTTCCTTACCGTTATAGTGCAAAAGTAAATTTAAATTAAGGGAATTTTATGAACGAAAAAAAATTCAAGTTTTCAACTCTTCCAACAACAGAAAAGGCTTTAAAGATAAAAGCCCTTTTAATAGAACAAAAAGCTCAAAATATCAAAATGTTAGACATCAGCTCTCAATCGCAGATGACTGATATTGTTATCATTCTTTCTGCGGGTAGCTTAAGGCATGCAAAAGCTCTTGCAGATAAAGTTGCAGAAACTGCAAAAAAAGAGAATTTTGAATTTCTTCATACAGAAGGCTATGAATCTGCTCAATGGGTCTTAGTTGATATGAACGACTTTGTTGTGCATATCTTCCAAGAAGAAGCGCGTGCTTTATACGATTTAGAAGGTCTTTGGCATGAAGCTAAGGAAATAGCATAACTTCAACTCACTAATTAATAAATCAGCGGAGTTTCTATGTGTGATAAAACAAAGTCTCATCTTATTTTAGGTCTATCAATTTTTCTTCGACTTTATTTATAGGGAAGTACTAAAGGTTCAAATTATTTTGAATCTAAAGAATTAGATCATAGTATTTCTGATACTGGTTTTAGCGAAAGAAATGTTAAGGCTGACAGTGTTTTTTGGCCTATTTCTTTTGTTGTGAAAGGCAATGACCTAAAGCAAAGCGCACTAAAAATACAAGAAGACACAAAAATAATTAAAGAATTTCTTCTTTCACGCGGTATAGGTGAAGCTGAAATTACTCAAATGCAAGCTAATGTGCAATACCAAGACCAAGAAAGAATTCTTCGTAAGGGTATGTTAGCAATGAATGCCGATTCTTTTTCTATTGAGGAACTTTCTTCAAATGCAATGCCTGAAAGTGTGATGCAAGGTCAAGTAAAAACAGATTC
Organism: uncultured Desulfovibrionaceae bacterium; assembly: GCA_964369675.1. Lineage (GTDB taxonomy): Bacteria > Desulfobacterota > Desulfovibrionia > Desulfovibrionales > Desulfovibrionaceae > CAYJAZ01. The sequence goes on from CAYJHE010000005.1 coordinate 34,656, forward strand.
TACAACACAAAATCTTCAAGATGAAAAGCAAGAAGAAGATGAAAACAAAGAACAATACATTATTTCTAGTACCTTAGTAGTTCGTACAAATAATGTTGACTTAGTGATTTCGCTCTCACAGGCTATAAATGAACTTCTTGTAAAAAATATTAATATTTCTAATCAATATAATTATACTCAAATTGAATATAAATTCAATAACTTAGATACGATAAAGCAAGAAATGCTTAAAGAAGCAAGTAAAAAAGCCTTTGAATTGGCATCTAATTTCGCAAAAGATACAAAGTCAAAACTTGGTAGAGTAAAAAAAGCAAGACAGGGCGAATTTAATATTCATACTCCAAATAGATTTGAGGAGTATATGAAGAAAATCAGAATTGAAAATCAAGTTGAATACTATTTAGTTGACTAAAATAAACCTTGTAAGTTATAGCTTACAAGGTTTATTTTATTTGTAACGAATGATTTCAGAATGAGAACGTATGGACCTTAAGCCTGCATAGGTGATGTTTGTATCCTTCATGACAACTTGCTTGAAAGCAGATACTACAGCCTCTAAATCCCAGGCAATGAAATCTATAAAGGCATAGCCAAGGCCAAATGCTGAGCCATACACCATATGCGTTTCGTTTAGCTTTGCATGGATTTGTGTGTTTATCTTAGAAAGATAATTAATGTCATCTTGTAATTCAGAACAGTTAAATTTTAAAATAAACATTCCTATAAATGCCCCACAAGAATGATATTCTTGCGCTATTTCGTCTGCTTCTGACTGAATAAAGGCATTTACAATTCTTGGAATAATGGTTTTTCCAAATGTCCTGCATGTATGAATTTTTCCAGCTTTAGCAATATACTTTTCAGGTAAAAGATATTCAACATTATTTCTAAACAAAAGGGCAGGATTATTATGCTCTTCCCACTCTTCCTCGCTCATTCCAGTAGAAAAATTAATCATGACACTAGGACTAAGATTTTTATTTGTCGTTATTTCTAATAAAGCAGGGGAGTGCTCTGCATTTGTATCATTCTTATATCTATTGGTTACTTTTTTAATAATGTTTGCTTGCTCTGTTTCAGAAATGGAAATATCAAGATTGATAGATGTTTTAATATATTCTGGTAACATATCAAGCGTAATACAATTGCTTAGCTCTTTATTGCTAATGTCTGTTTCTTCAATAAATTTAATATACCTTACTTCTCCAAGTACTTGTTCGGTTAATATATATGCCACTTCATAGCTTGCATTATACTCATCTTGCGTAGAAAACTTTAACTTTTCATTGTAAAGTATTATTTTAAAAGTATCTTTTTTTTGTTTTCTCACGATTAATTGAACATCTGACGGACGTATTTTAAATTCTCCAAAGTCAATACTATGATTTTTCTTGCTTGCTTGCCTGCCAATGAAAAAGACCCAGTGTTTTTCAAGCTCTTTTGGCATTTTTTCTTTGAAATATATATAGATAGGAAATATAGAATCGTCTAAATCAGAACTTAGAGTGAGTTCCCATTTTCCATTTCTAAAAAATAAGCCAAAGCTTGGTTCTATAAATAAAGGGTAGAGTATTTGCTTGATATTTCTTAATATTTCTTCGCCTTCTTGTCTTGTTTTCATGTTTTTTAATCGCGCAAGAAGTGCGTTTTCATTATCAATAAAATTTTTCCAAACCCTTGCTACTCTGAATTTAAATGGCTCTGAAAAGTATGGGTAATTCTTGTTTTTATTTATTACTTCAATATATTCATTTATTTCCTTCTTTTCTTTTTCAAGTTCGCGTGTGTCAAGAGTATCTAAGTATTTGTTAAAATATGATAAAGCTAAGTCGTCTCTGTCTAAGTAATAGCAAGAGTAGGCAATTCGGTAGTTCCAAATTGGTTGTTTTTTGCATTGCTGCTCTAAAGGTTTAAGTAGTTCAAAGGCTTTTTGATAGCTTTGAACATTATTGTAAGCGCGCGCAAGCATAGAGATAAGAAGCAAATCAAGTTGATTCTTTGGCAACTTTTCAATTGTTTCAATAATCTTTTCATGCTCATTGTTTACATGGTAGAGTTCAAGTTCTTTTACCAAAATTTCTTTGGAAATTGATTCTATGTAGTGAAGAACATGTTCAAAATCAGATGATGAAATTTTAGTAATATCTTTATGTTGTCTATTTAATGCCATAAAAATCCTTATCTGTAAGATGTTATGAAGTAAAGAGCGACATTCAAACTGAAAAGGCAGGGAATTTAAGGCTGATTCTAAAATAAGAGTTAGTGTTAGCTAGAGAGGAAAATGTGATAATTAAGCGTTATGCTCTTAATTATCAAATTAATGTAACTTTCAAAAAACTACTTAGAAAAAAACTATAAGCAAGAAAAATAAGCTAATGAAATAAGGCTGAAAAAAAAGCTATAACATAAATCAAGTTAAAAATTGACGAGAATTAACTTATTATATTCAAACTAACATGAAAAAAATAAAAGTACAATACATAGTATGCATTTTTTAAAAATTTATTTGTTAAAAAAATTTAATTTTAAAAACTGTAATTAAAAATAGTTATGGAATAGAAATATATTTCTTCAAATCATACACTCAAAAAATAATAAAAAAATTTATTTTTAAAATAAGGAAAATAAAGCTTGACAAAGCATGGCAAAACACCTACTTTCTTTTTGCGGGGTGGAGCAGCACGGTAGCTCGTCGGGCTCATAACCC
>CAYJHE010000006.1:0-6043 GCA_964369675.1 uncultured Desulfovibrionaceae bacterium
AATTGACTTAACTGCCTTTGAAGGTGGCGAATACAATATAGGAATAAAAGGAACTGACATTATAATCGCAAGAAAAGGTGATGCCTATGACGATGATGATGTCTTTACTATCCATACTGACTTTGCACTTTCAAAAGACGATATTGATTTTAATGCCTCTATAGACACAATAACAATCTAAAAATACTTCCCCAAAACCTCTTAGACAAGATATTATAAATATTATGGACTGATTTTCTGTATTGTACAAAAATCAGTCCTTTTGTATTTCAGTGACAAAATGCGTTAATTCATTCATTTTGACTGGCAAAATTTGACAAAGAGCTAGCATAATGTTAAAAACAATCTGCCCTGCAAACCAATATAACAAAAGGGCATTATTTAGATTTATATGAATAAATATATTGAAGCGCTTACAATATGCGAAATTTTTGCAGATACAGGGCTTTAATTAAAGCTTAAAGCTGTTCGCTTCGTAACCTTGCAAAAAGTGTTGCGATTGAATAGTTTGGATAAATTAAAATGAAAAATAAAATAAAAAAATTATTGGGTACTTTGTTTACTACATTTTATCACGCGTCTGCCTTAAAAGAAGATATAGAAGAGTTGAAAATTCAAAATTTTCAACTAGAAGCAAGAACTGTTCTTTCTTCACCAGACAGCTTACCTCTTATTAAAGAATTTCGAGAAAAAAAACTTATTGTAAGCCTTACATCTTTTCCACAAAGAATACAAAAAGTAGATATTGTTATCTATTCTCTGCTTTCGCAATCCATTTTACCTGATAAAATTCTTCTTTGGTTAAGTCATGAAGAATACCCTAATGGCATTGATGATGTCCCGCACAACATAAAGAGATTACAAAAATATGGCGTTGATATTTTGTTTTGCGCTAATATAAAATCGTATAAAAAGCTTATTCCTGCACTTGAACTATACCCACATGATATTATTGTTACTGCTGATGACGATATTTTCTACCCTCCGCATTGGCTACAAAGTCTTTATACATCTTATTTAGAAAATCCAAACTATATACATGCGCATAGGGCACATAAAATTACCTTTAAAAATGCTAGTGAACTACATTCCTATTGGGATTTTGATTTCAATATTGATTATAGCGAAACAGCACCTTCCTTTTTAAACTTCCCTACAGGTTGTGGAGGTATTCTTTACCCTCCAAATTCACTGCATAAAGACGTATTTAATAAAGAGCTCTTTACAAAGCTAGCTCCTTATGCTGATGATATTTGGTTTTGGGCTATGGCTGTTCTTCAAGATACAAAGCCTACTCTCGTCAACAAAAACATTTCAAAACTTATTGACCTTAATGTTTTTGAAGAGCTTCCACGCCTCACGCACATTAACAAACAAAGAAATGATGAACAACTGAAAAATATCTTTGAATACTATCCCGAAATAAAAGAAAGAATTTTCGAGAAAGCCTAAATTTTTAAATTTATCCTTTTTCAGCATAAATATTCACACTATAAAAAGGCACATTTATGACAAGTTTTTTTACAAATATAAAAAAAATTTTTCGCCATGCGCATCGTATTCCTGAAGCTATAAAACTTACAATAGAAAATGCCTTTCGCACTCATAGATTATTTCGTAAAAAACAAATGCACGGCTTTTCTTCATATACATGCCTTGTGTCTGTTTATAATAAAGAAAAATATTTAGATGAATTTTTTCAATCAGTAACAACACAACTACTTGATTTTAAAAATAATATAAAAATAATTATTGTAGACGATGGTTCAACTGACAATTCTGCAAAAATCATAAAAACATGGCAAGAGCGCTTTCCTGAAAATATAAGCTCTATTTACCAAGAAAATGCCGGACTTTCTTCTGCAAGAAATACAGCTTTACAACAAGTAAAAGAGGGCTGGATTCTTTTTATTGACCCTGACGATTTTATAGACTTGAATTTCTTTTTAAATACAGACAATTTGCTTGCAAAAGAGTGCAAAACACAATCTCATGAAGCTATAGGCCTTATTTCTGCAAAATTTATTCTGTATTATGAAAATTTTCACCCTGTATTTAGGTATAGTGATACCTGTCATTTGAAGAATAATTATATAAGTAATTTTTGTAAACCCTTATCAGAACTTGATCAAAAACTTGAACTTTCCGCATCAAAGTGTTTCTATGATGCAAAAATAGTACACGAAAATAGTATACGCTTTCTAGATGTAATAGGAGAAGATGCTTATTTTAATATAGACTATCGTGCCTGCACTTATGACAGAAAAGCTCTATTCACTGGTGATTCTATTTATTACTATAGAAAATCGTCAGGTAATAATTCTATAACTGACACAATTGCGCATTCTGGCAAGCTTTATGTTGAGAAACTTCAAAGCCATCTATCTCTTTTTGATAAAGTAATACAAAAGTACAATCATCTTAAAGAATATATTCTCAATATCTACGTTCTTATTCTTCACTCATATACCAAGAAGATATACAATAAAGACTTTCCAGCAATCTTAGATACTGCATCTTCTATAAAACTTATGGACTTACTTGCTAAACAGTATGCTTTGTTACCTGAAAAAAATATTGAAGAAATGCAAGAACATATTATTGGCTATGAGCCTAAGCATGTTGCGGCTATACTTTCTTACTTTAAAAAAGCAGAACTTAATCAACAAACTATCTATATAGAGGCCTATGACGCTAATTTAGATCAGTGCTTGCTCGTTTATTACTGCGGTGAAAACAGCTCTGAAGAAATATTTTTAGGTGAAAAACAAGCAAAGATTATAGCTTCTAAGCTCACTACGCAATATTTAGGTAATATAGCCTGTTCTTATCAGAAAAAGATTTGGATAGATTTAGAAAATGAAAATACTGCTCTAAAAATTAGTATAAACGGCAAAATAGCTCACATAGATTTATGTAATAAAAAAGCAGATTCATTTCCTGCAGAAGAAATCCGCAAAGCTTTTCCTGTAAAAGCTCCTTCTGCCCTTTCATCAAAATATATTAATGCATGGCTCTTTATGGACCGCGAAGAAGTAGGCGATGATAATGCCGAGCATCTATATCGTTATGTGCAAAAAAATCATCCTGCGCAAAAAATATTTTTTGTTTTGAAAAAAAACACACCTTCGTGGAATCGCCTTGAACAAGAGGGCTTTGCTTTGCTTTCTTATAAATCTCTTGAATTTCAGCGCGCCATAAGAGGCTGTAGCGCAATTATTTCATCACACTTTGATTTATATTTATACATACTTGATAAAGCGCCAAAACATCTTACTCGCATAAAGCACTTTTGGCTAAGGCATGGCGTTTCTGAAAAAGATCAAAGCCAGTGGCTTAACGAATCCATACTCAAGCTAGATCTTTTACTTTCTTCCTCTACTGCTGAATATAATTCAATTGCTTCTGAAAAAAGCGCATATGCGCACACCACTAAAGAAGTTAAGCTTCTAGGTCTTCCACGCCATGATGCTTTAGTGCCTTTTTGTAAAAAACATGAAGATGCTATTCTTATTATGCCTACTTGGCGCAGAGAGCTTCAATATATTCAAGATAAAGAAGAGTTACAAAAGCATACCTATATACAGCACTGGAGTTCCTTGTTGCAGTCTTCAAAGTTACAAGAACTTGCTAGCTATTATCAGAAAAAAATTATCTTCTTTTTACATCCAAGCGCTCAAAAGTTTGGAAACCTATTCAAAATTCCATCACACATAGAAATAGCAGAGCAGCAAACACATAAAATTCAGGATTTATTCAAAACTGCAAGCTTTATGATTACAGATTATTCTTCAGTTGCCTTTGATATGGCTTTTTTACAGAAAGCTGTTATTTATTATCAATTTGATTATGAAAGCTTTTTTGAAAAACAATGGAAAAAGGGCTATTTTTCATACGAAGAACACGGTCTTGGCCCTGTTGCTACTAAGGAAGAAGAGCTTTTGACAGCTATTGAAAATATGCTTTCATCATCTGAACTTCCTGAAAAATATATTAAAAACATAGATAGTGTTTTTCCTTTCAGAGATGGGAAAAATTGTGAAAGAGTTTGTAAAACTCTTTTTGACAAAATGAATACTACTTCTTAAAAACCATAATTTTAATTTATGTTGGATTTAATATGTATACACTTGGTATTATAAAAAGGATTTGGAATGCATTAAGCACTTCTAGGCGCAGACAATTTATTGTACTCGCTTTTTTCACTATACTTGTAGGCATTACAGAAATTGGTGTTGCAGGTTTTATATCTGTCTTAGGTATAACTCTTTCTTCTCCTGAAAGCATACAAAATATACCCTTAATACATCAAATCTATGAATTGGACTATATCAAAAATATTCCTTTACCAGAAGCAACAAAGCCAATCATACTCACATTATCACTCATTGTTTTGGCTAGCGCAATTAAATGTCTTCTTAATTTAATAATGACAGTTCAAACATTTAAAATATCTCAATCCATTTGTTGGGATTTTGCTGAAAAACTTTTTAAAAACTATATGAGAGCACCCTATATTTGGCATTCACAAAGAAATTCTGCCAATCTCCATACTCATCTTGTCTGGAGGTCTAATGTAGGTGTTTATTGTTCTTGTATTCTAACTATTTTTAGTAAACTCACTATTTCTTTATTCTTAGCTGTGGGCGGTTTTATTGTTGCTCCATTTGAATTTTTTATTTTCTGCTTTTTAGCGAGCTTTTTCTCTCTTCTTGTTTATAAATTTACACAAAAGCAGGCAAGCGCTTGTGGTGAAAATTTAAAAGAAATCAACTTAAGTGCAAACAAATTGAGTTTGGCTGCTTTACAAGGTTTACGCGAGGTACAAATCTATAATCAGCAAAAAGCCTTTGAAAAAGCTTATCTAAAACATGCAAAACCTTCTATTCTTGCCATGACACAAGTGGGCGTTTATCCCTCTATTCCAGCATGGGTTTTAGAAAGCATAGGCATGGCTCTTTTATTGCTTGTTGTTCTTATTATGAGTTATAGAGGCTCTAGCCTTGTAGAAATTTCTGGAACCTTAGCTATGCTTGCCGCTGTTTCTTGGCGTTTACTGCCGTCAATGACAGCTGTAGTGGGTAATATATTGCAATTAAAACTCTACTATGCCCAAGTAGAAGTCATATTAGACGATTTAGAGGTTAAGTGCTCGCCTAGAATAAATTCTCATTCTTCCTTTGAAAAGTCTTTAGAATTAAAAGATATTTCCTTCACCTATCCTAAAACAGATGAACCAGCACTTGAAAATATTTCATTTAAAATTTCACACGGTCAAATGGTTGCTTTTGTGGGAGTTTCTGGCTCTGGAAAAAGTACACTTATCAGTATTTTATCAGGCTTATTTTCACAGACATCTGGAAAAATCCTTGTAGATGATAAAGAAGTGATTGCAGCACCAGGCTATCTTAAAATCGGCTATGTGCCGCAAAGTCCTTACCTTATGGACGCAAGCCTTGCTGCTAATGTAGCCTTTTCAGATTTTGGAAATGAACCTAATATTGAAAAAGTTTTACAGTGCTGTCGCTTAGCTGCAATGGACTTTATTGACGAGCTCCCATTAGGTATAGATACAATTCTTGGAGAACGTGGAATGCGCCTTTCAGGTGGTCAAATACAGCGTGTTGCCATAGCGCGTGCTCTTTACAGCGACCCTGATATTCTTATATTTGATGAAGCAACAAGCGCTCTTGACGGTGCTGCTGAAGCTGCTATTCAAAAAACTATTGTTTCCTTACATAAAAATTTGACCATAATTGTTATAGCGCACCGCTTAAGCACTGTTGAAGAATGCGATTCTATCCATTGGCTAAAAGATGGCTCTATATTCCGCTCAGGCACAGTAGCAGAAGTATTGCCAGAATATTCTCAATTCTTACAAGAAAAAAGTTCAGAATATATCGTGCAATAGTTTACATTATATATATTTAAATTTGTAAAGAGAACCTTATGTCTACACAAGTACAAATAAGCTTTATTATTCCTGCGTATAATCTTGAAAAGTATATAGGGGCAACGCTTGAATCTATTCTTTCGCTAAAAG
>CAYJHE010000006.1:6143-32778 GCA_964369675.1 uncultured Desulfovibrionaceae bacterium
TATAATCTTGAAAAGTATATAGGGGCAACGCTTGAATCTATTCTTTCGCTAAAAGATTTATCCTTTGAAATCATTGTTGTTGATGACCATTCACAAGATAAAACAAAGGACATAGTAGTCAAATATGCAAAAAAATATCCATGCATAAAGCTTTTTACAAATGAAAGAACAAAGGGTGTCAGTGGTGCGAGAAATACTGGCCTTAGTCATGTGCGAGGGAAAACAATTTTCTTTTTAGACGGAGACGACTTAATTATTTCTAGCGCTCTTAAAGCACTTTTTGATTGCATGGAAAAAAACGATTCTGTAATTGTTCGTGGAAATTTAATCATGCTTTGCTATCAACGCTGGCTTGCCTATGCTCATTCAAGTGTACCAACACAAATAGATGATTATCCAGCTGGATCTTATGGTCAATACTTATATGACACTCATTTCCTCAAAAGCAATGCTATCTTCTTTCCTGAAGACTGTTCAATAGGTGAGGACCTTACATTTTTTTGTCGTGTTTTCTCATTAACAGATTCATCAAAGCCTATACCTTCCATTGACAATCCTATGTATCTTTATAGAATTAATCATAAAAGAATTAATCCATCTGTACATCATTCTTTATCCTTTATGAAACACTTTATATATGTAAGAGAATCGCTAGAAAAACATGATAAAATGAACTTTTTCCCCTCATATGTTCAATCTCAACTTCCTCATCGTTGGCTAGACTTAGCATATTATGCTCATAAACACTCTAAAGAAACAATAGATACATATTTAACAGATTGCTCACAAATGCTCTCAGGAATGGAAAAAGAACTTGCTCCAATTTTATTACCTCTCCTAAAAGAGCAATCAGATTTGTTTTGGAAAGCATGCAATATGAAAGACACTGAAAAGATGCTCTTAGCCCTTCAACAAACAAATCTTATGAAAGCAACTTGCCCATATATGGGAATAAAGGAAAGTCAAGTAAGAAGTCCTTTTTGGGGAATCATACGAACTTTACACAAAATTAAAAGCATTCTAAATGACCCAAAAAGTCTTAAACATTTTCTTTATGCCTACCAGCTAGAAAGAAAGTCAAAACAATTTTTAAAGCAAAGCTAATAAATCATTATTTATTTCTAAATAAAGAGTCCCCTGCTTCAAGTCTTTTTTGTTTTGATGCTCTATTATTATGTGCTTGTGATGAAAGAGCTTTAGCAGGCTTATGCAAATCACTGTGCTTACTTTTCCTTCTTACACTTTTCACCAATGCTTGTTGAGTATCTTGCTCTTTATTTTCTTGTGGCTCTTTATTTTCTTGCGCTACTTGCATCATTTCTTCTTGAGCTCGTTCTTCTTTATTCTTTATATTGAGATACATAACACTAGCCACAGCAAAAAGTGTATATGCTATTGGGCTGTAGGCATGAGAAAGAAGAAAAGCATCAGAACAAAAAGCAAGTATGCTTACGCGTAAATACATATAAAGAATTTGCTCGTTTTCTGATAAAAACTTTGCTTTAGCCCCAGCAATTGAAAGACAATACAGAGAATAAAATATAGCACAAAAAGCATATAAGCCCACAACTCCAAGCTCAACAAATATCTGAAGAAAGGTATTGTGTGGTGCCTTCCATGGACCATCAGCAAGAGTTCCAATTCCTATTATAAATTGCCCTATACCAACTCCTAATATAGGTCTTCTAAGGCCAACAGAAACACCATCTAACCAGATAGACATTCTACCCGCATTTCCAGCTGTAAAATTATAATCAGTGCCATCTCTTAGAGCTTGAAGACGAAGCCAAAGTTCTTCGCCTGCCATCGCCATAAATATAGTTGCACCAATGCAGCAAAGAGCAATAAGCAGCATACGCCTTTTTTTTGCTAATACTATACAATATAGAGCTACTAAAGCAAGAGCAATAAGCCCGCCTCTTGAACCTGATAAAGCAACACTTGCTACGCCCCCACCTGCCGCAATTAAGGAAATAATTTTTACAATTTTATTTTTACTACTTATTCCATACAAAGCAAATGGAAGATAGGTCACACAAAGAAGTCCTATATCATTAGGGTCATAAGTGCTACTTACACTTATTCGCCCTACAACCTGATTTAAAAGCATCTGTACCGAGATGAGAAGTAATACGCAAATAATGCTCAATAGCAAACTTTGCATATTTCTTCTTCCTAATCCCACTATAAGGGAGGTAGTAAGAATTGTACGCAAATAATCTATATATTCCTCTAAAGCAGGCCCCTTGTAAACACTAAAAGGAATGCCTAAAAAAGCGATAACTAAGATAATGATAAAATATTTGGATATCGGGGTTGATTTCAAAAAAAGAGTAAGGTCTTTAGTATTTGTAGCGAGAACAACAGCAAGAGCGAAAGCAGAACTTACTATTCCTAAACGAAAGGGAGTAAAAAAAGGAAAAAGTTCTTGAAATCGTCCTAAAGTAACAAATATAAGGAACCATAAAGCAAAATTAGAGAGAAAAGGCATAAATTATTCCCACACCCCTGGAAGAGCGTCTTTTTTTCTTTTGAGAATTTTATTCAATACAAGATTAATTCCCCAAGTAAAAAATGGAAGAGGATCTTTTATATTCCAATCATCGTTAGCCGTATAATGTATAGAACTTGTAAGTATTTTATATAAATGTTTAAGTGGTTTATCAGCTTCTTTGCACTCAGAAATCACGCGCAAAATATCGCCACCAAGCCAGCGAGTATATGTATTTGCATTGGCTTGTTGTGGTGTAAAGTCTCTTTTATCAAGAGCTAATTGTGTATAATAAAATGGATAGTCTACCCCAGCAGCAATATTATGCTTTACAGAGCCCCAGAAACGAGGATTTGCGTCAATCAAATAGCTTTTACCACTTTGTTTATCAAAAATAAAATCCATTTGACAAACACCATTCCATTTGAGGTGCTCAAGTAATTTTTTTAGAGATTCTAAAGCGCTAGGATATAATTCAGTCAACCTTGTTGTTGATTGTCCAACATAGAGTGGGTAATTTGTCACTAATTTATAGGAATCAGAGACAATATGCTCTCCATTATAATAAATTCCACATGCGCCTATAAGTTCTCCTGTTATAAGGGCTTGAACAATATAGTTTTCAGGCTTTTCAATCCCTTTTGTTACAGCATCATAAAAAGTATTTTCATTTGAAAATCTCTGCATTCCCCAGCCGCCGCCGCCTTGTTTTGGTTTTACAATAAGGGGAAAAATAAGCTCTTTAGGGTTAAATTTTGAAGACAATACTTCAGTTAATTCCCAAGTTGGAGGAGTATCAATATTAAGCTCATTTGCAAGGGCAGTGAGTGAAGCTTTTGCATGGATTTTTAATGCGTCTTCATAGCGAGGAAAAAGGAAATGCACGCCTGATTGCTTCAAAATATCTTGATTCTTTAAACATGTAAAAGTTTCTTCTAAAACAGGAATAAGAATATCTATCTGATTTTCTTTTATGAAATTATTAATTCTTTTAATAAAGGCTTCTTGTTCTGTAAAGGGCGAGGGATAAGTCATACGCCCTTTGCAATAGCGAGACACTCCTGCCATGGTGAAAGTGCCTCTATCACCAACATAAACCTCAAATCCTTGTGCTGCAAGGCTACAAGTTATCGCATAGGCTACGCGTGTATTTCCTGATGTGACAAGAACTTTAGGCATAATAGTTTCCTTTTAAAAACGTACTATTCTTCAATATTAATAAAGTCAACATTATCCATTCCAACTAAATGTTTATAACTTTCTCTTTTGCGTAAAATTTCAACCTTATCGTCTTCCACAGATATAATTTCAGCACGCGGAAAAGCAAAATTCATTGCATACGATGAAAAATAAGCACCTGCATCCATAATAGCAAGAGTATCATTGACTTCTAATTTAGGAAGAACTTTACCTCTATATAACCAATCAGAACGCGTACAAACTCTACCTGTTACAGTATACTCTTGGTGAAGCGGACGATTTAAATCAGTAGCAAGCAAAGCTTCATGCAATTCAAAATCACAAACAAAAGCATGTGAAAGCCTGCCTGCATCTGTTATAGCATAAGGAGGATTTTGCGGAGGATTTTTAATTGAATTTACACGAGTGAGCATAAATTCCCACTGACTTGTCAACATACGTCCTGGTTCAATAACTATCATTGGAATAGGGAGTTGATGCTCCTTGCAAAATGAATGCAATGTAGATGCAATAGCTTTAAAGTATGAACGCAGATTCTCATAGGGTTCAACATAGGCACTCTTAGGCAAAGCCCCAAAAAGTCTATAAAGAGCATATTCTTTGCTATTCATATTTTTACTGGTAGATACCCCCATACCGCCGCCAATATCTAAAATATCAATAGTAGTATTATAGACATCTTTCAGCATCTTTATAAAGTGCAAGGCCTTTTCTACACAATGCACATGGTAATTACTATCCTTTGCATTACTCATGGTATTAAAATGCACAGCGCAGACATTGAAATATTCTCTATTATCAAAAAGTATTTTTAAAACATTCTTCATATCATCAGAATCCATAAAAACGCCAAGCTGAGTATCTAAACTCATACCTAGTCTAATTCCTATGCGAGCAACTTTCTTTTGCTCCTTACATTCTTTTAATATAACATACACTTCTTCTATATTGTCTATATTGATTAAAGCACCAACAGAAACTGCTTGAGCTAATCCTTTATGTGATTTATCAACACCATTATACACAGTTTTTTCAGGTAAAACCCCTAGACTTTGAGCAAGCCAATATTCATAACCAGAGATAACCTCTGCGCCTACGCCCATATCGTGTAAAATTCTTAAAATTCCAGGAATACAATTTGTTTTATAAGAATATGTTATCATAGACTTTTCAAATAAATCATTTAAAATAGCTTGCACATTTCTCACATGTTCTTTCAAGGCTTTTTTATGAACTACAAGTAAGGGTGTGCCGTATTTTTCGGCAAGCTCAACACAAGAAGTATTTCCTATTGCAAGTTCTCCTTTTTCATTATTTTGCAAATTCCAAAGTGATGGACTAGGTCTTCCTTGCTTTATTTGTTGTGCTAGAGAATATTTTTTTACTTGCTTTCCGATTATTTTAAGAATTTTCATAGTATTTTCCATTTAAACTGATTGTAATTTTTTAGCTAGTGCCTTGTGCTCAATTACTTATGTTATTTCTTGCCTTTTGGATTCCATGTTACAAAAACTTCGCCTTGCCATAAGCGCAAAAGTCCATACATAGCAGCCGCACCTTGCACTAAGAAAAGACGGCAAATCCGCCCCAATACTTTAGCTTTTTCCCCTAATATTCCACAAATAAGAAGTGTAGCTATTCCTAATAAAGCAAGGTTTGGGAAAATTCCTTCCAAGAATAAAGCTGAAAGAGTGAATAAAACTAAGAAAGGAATAGTAAGCCAACGAAGTATTTTATGACTGAAAAATTGCCATAAAAAGCCGTATCTTTTTTTCTCAACTAAGAGTTTGAAATGTGTGAAAAAAACATACCATGATTGCGTCATAATGCGTGTTTGGCGTGCAAAAGCATTACTATCGTCTTCAGGAGGTTCACTTATTAAGGCAGTAGGAATAGCAAGGGCATTTTTTCCTTCCAATATAACATGAATAGGGTGTGCTAAGTCGTTAATTATTTTTTGAGGAAGTTCACTGTAAAGCTCTTTTCTCATAGCATAAATGCCGCCATCAGCGCCTGCAATGCCGTATAATGCACCTTCATAATTTTTAATGCATTCTTCGTATTGCCTATAAATACTTCCTGCTGTTTCTTTGCCATCTTCATCAAGGTATACACTACGTCCACTAGCAAGACCAACCTTAGTGTCAGCAAAGGGAGCAATAATTTTACGCAAGGCATCTCTATGGAGCATACTATCAGCATCAGTGAAAAAGAAGATTTCACCTTGTACTTCTAAAGCAGCTTTGTTTAATGCTTTTGTCTTGCCTTCACGAGGTTCTTGGCGCAAAAAAGAGATTCTCTTTCTTTGAGTATTTTCTTTTTCCATATACGATTTAATAATAATATCGGTTTCATCCGTGCTTTCATCAGAAATAATAAAGAACTCAAGCTTATCCTTAGGATAGTCTAAAGCAAGAAAATTTTCCATTTTTTGCGCAATTGTCTTTTCTTCATTGTAAGCGGAAAGAATAATGCTTACAAAGGGCAAATCTTCATCTGAGGTATAGGAAGATTTAATTCTATAGCCTTGAATTTTATTTAGAATCATAAGGCAAATTGGATAGAGAAAAAGAGGATATATAAGAAGAAAAGCAAAAAGCCAAAATAGAAAGTTCATACAGCATTCCACCTATATTTTATGTTGATTTAAAAAGCTTTTAATAAGTTCAAAATCTGCATCTTTTACTTGGTCGTGAGTTGGAAGAGTAAGGAGATTCTTCGCTAAATATGTAGCCCCCGCATATTTCTCTTGCGCTTTTGTCATGTCGCACTCCCCTGTTCCAAGATAAGGCATAAGCTCTTTTACAGCGTATAAAGGCAAGGGAAAACCGCGGCTAATGCCTAATTTTTTAGAAGTTTTGCCGTCTTTATCTTGCAAGATTTTTTGAATACAGATCTCATTGCCCTGTGTTGGAATTATAGGGTAACGTAAGTAAATAGGTTCTACATCTGACATAAGTTCAATAGAGCGCAAGTGCTCAACTTCATCTAAAAATCGCGTATATTGCATTGCCTTTTTTCTGCGCTCTTCATTTGCTTTTTCAAGCAAGGGCAAGCACTCTTTCAAGAGATTCATGCGGTATTTTGACATAGTATTATCAGCAAATTCAGGCTCAAAAATAGACGCGCCAATATTCAAGAAAGGCATTGAAGCAGGAAGAGTGTAAATAACAGGTTTTTTTAATACATAAAGTGCGCATGCCTTTATTATATTTTTCATATCATAAAGAACATTTTGACTTTTTGTCTTATAATTTTCATTATACACTTTTTCAATGCTCGCATCTATAGATGCGCTTATTTGCGCGGAATTTGTGAGTACAACTCCCCCCTCTACAGAAGTGAGAGGTTTACCGCGACTTAGGCTAAAAAGCCCTATATCACCCATTGTTCCAGCATAACTATCATGGACTTTACCCCCCATGACTTGTGCTGCATCGTCAATAGTATATGCGCCAACACTTGAAGCTATTTGCTTTGCCTTTGTCGCATCAAAAGGCAAACCAAATTGATGGCAAAGTACAATAGCTAATGTCTTTTCTGACACAGCAGATTGCATGCTTTCATAGTCTGGAGCAAGAGTGTGAGAATCAATATCGTAGAAGCGTATTTTAAAGCCTGCATGCGCAACAGCAGATGGCACAGAATAAGAAACATAGGCAGGTATAAGAATTTCATTTCTTATACTTTTCTCACTCTCTGAAACAAGATTATGCAAAGCCATAAATGCTAAAGAAAGCCCCGAACGCCCTGAATCTGTAAGGAAAATATGCTGTGTTTTGAAGTATGTTTTCAATTCATCAATCAAATTTTCTTCAATATTTCCACACAAAAAAGCTGAAGCTATACTTTTTGCAAGAGTTAAAAAAGGAAGTGGCGGCCCTGCTGGTGGCAATGTAGAAAAAATAGATGGAGTTTGCACTAGGGAATACCTCTAACAATTTTAGGACCTATAGTATTTGCGACAAAAAGCGGGAGCTTTTTCCATAGCTTTATAGCCATTTGAAATTTTGGATTTGAATTAGAAAGTGAAGGCAATAAAGCCCCCTCTTCTAAAATATATTCCCAATACAAGGGAATCTCTCGTGCGCCCCACTGCTTTTTAAATTTCCAAGGACCAGTATTTGGTGTTGAGCGTCCAAAATCAAAATACTTATACCCCTCATCAGCAGAAAGACTTAATGCTTCCCAATAAAGACTATTATTTGGGCAAAGTGAGCGATGCGCCAAAAGCGAGGAAGCCCAAGGCATTTGCATAGTGTCACCATAACGATAGAGAATGCCTGAGGCAATGCACAAACCTTCGTGGTAAACGCATATAATCTCTGTCTCATTAGGTAGAGCTTCAAGCACTGTGCTAAAAAAAGATTTTGCATATACAGGAGTTCCAAGGTCACGCATATTCACGCAGAATACAGAATAAAAATCATCAAGTAATTCTATACCACCACGAACAGTAGTTAAACCACTTTTCTGTGCTTTACGCACTTGATTTCGTACTTTATCTTTGAAACTTTTCCATAATAGTTCAGAATTTTCAGGCAAATCTATAATCATAGAAACTTTATGGTCAGCTTTTGCAGGCAAGTTTAAGCCACATGGCTGCTTATGCCTTAATTCTATAGAAGAAGCTTGCAGTTCAAGACGTAATTTTTGCGCGTGTTCCACAAGTAATTGAGAAATTTCAAGCGAATCACTCATAATACCGCCATAATTTATAAAAGGCAGTGAGCAAAGCGAAGAGCCAAATAGCTTTGACTTAACATGCGTTATAGGCAATATCCCAACAAGTTTTTCATCTTCTAAAGCCATCAAAGCATAAGTATCATGCCCAAATGCTTTTTTGAAAATATTCATCCATACAGGTAAGGCATAGCCGCAAGAAGAATCGCGTTCTTTTACATAAGCTTCCCAAAGTTCAAGTTCTTTTGCATTTTCCTGACTATTAAATGTGATAGAGCGTATTTGAATATCAGGCATGCGGTAAAACCTCATTTAATACACTTCCCATAGGTGCAAAAGAATGTCTTTTGAAAAGAAAACGTAATTTATCTTCTGTTTTTGACAAATTAATATAATGTCTAAAACGTGATTTTAATGGACCTTGCATGCGTGGTTGTTGCGGGTCTATTTCCCATGGATGAAAATACAAAGTGCTTGCTTTATTATCTTTTTCTAATGCTTTATATGCTTTTGACATCAAAGAAACTGGCAATAAACGCAGATAGCCCCCCCCAGAAAATGGAAGGGTTAGCGTTTTACCTAGAAAGGAATACGACATAGTGCTTGGCGGAAATTCTTTAAGACTGCCGCTTTCGCATTCAAGAATATGTGGAAAGCGCTTTGCTCCAGGAATACCATAAGTATCATGATGAATAGGAAATATACTTGAATCGTAAGTAAAGCCTGCTTCAATAAGTGCGTCTAAAGCCCAAAGGGTTTGTTTTGTAATGGTATAGCTTGGTGCTCTATAGCCTTCAACAGGCTGACCAGAAATATCTTGTAGTAGTTTTCGCGCACGAGTAATATCGGCTTTAAATTCTTTTGGTGTAAGAGTTGTGATGCGTTCATGTCCATAACCATGACAACAAAGCTCATGCCCTTCATTGGCAATGCGTTTTACTATGTCAGGATAGCGCTCTGCTACCCAACCCAAAGTAAAGAAAGTAGATTTCAAAGAATATTCGCCAAATATATCAAGAATTTTGTGTGTATTTTCAGAAACCCTGTGCTGCATATTATCCCAATCAGAACGGGCTATAGATTTTTCAAAAGCGCTTACTTGAAAATAATCTTCAACATCTACGGTAAGTGCGATTTTCATGTTTTTATACTCCTAAGAAATGAAAGCTAAGCAGGTAGAAAGCTGTTTTGTTTATTAAAATATATAATTAAAATTCAGCATTACCCTATTTGAATAATAATCGTCTTCATCATGAGGTATGGCATATAAAAAACTGTGTGATAAGCTTATTGTGCTTGATTCACTGAGTTCATAAGTAATGCCATAATTTACAGAATGCGTATGATCCCCTATGCTACTATCTTCTGATATAACAGCATTATACCTTGCATAAATTTTTGTGCGCGGAGTAAGGTCGTAATTAAAGCTTATAAAGGGTGAAAAAGTATTACTGTCTTCTTCAGCACTTTCTGTTTGGCTAGCAATCGCTGTTTGCCTATATGTAGATTGAGTATCATAGGTATTGTAGCTTAATCCTAAACTGAGCTGTGCACGTTCAAATGCTCTGCTATAGCTAAATGTATAGCTACTTTTATTTACAGTTTCGCCAGATTCAAAGTCATCTTCAATGCTAGTATTATAAGAAAGAGCAAAAGAACTACGCCCTAAAGAATAGTTTAAACTCATCTGCACATAAGGCGAAAAAGAACTATCACCTTCATCTGTAACACTATAGTTAGGACCTACTTCAAAACTTGCTGAAAGATTTTCACTAAAGGCATAACTACCACCAAGATAAAAATTATATTCAGTCAAATCAATACTATCTTCATCATCGTATATTGTTCTTGTATAAGTGCCTCCCATACGAAAAGTAGCTCTATCTGAAAGCACATGGTCTACAGTAAAATATCCTATATGCGACTGACTTACATTATAGCTAAAGTCATATTGGTCTTCACTAAATGAAAGGAAGGAAGTAGTTTCAGAAACATCGCCTAAGCTATAGCGAGTGTCGGTAAAAGTATAGCCAAAAGTAAGATTGGTTCTTTGTGTCGGTTGCAAAGTAAAATAAGGAGAAATTGTGAAGACATTTTGATTGCGTTCGTCACCAGCATCATCAGAAACTTCTAAGTCACTAAGAGCAAGACTTTCATAGACTTGTTGCATACTTTCAGTAAGGCTTATAAAAAATAAATTTTCAACAATAGTCGCACTTAACGATGCATCAAAGGTATGTGAATATTCAGCGTCTAAGCCGTCTCGCATATAAAAACTATAGTCACCACTGTAAAAGATATCTGCAGCAAGACGACCACCTTCTCTTTTAAAAGAAAAAGTGGGATAAATATGGTTTATAAATGCAGTTTGTTTATTTGTACTTGTACTTTCTTCATTGTCTGTATATTCAAAACCTACACCTATACTTGCATTCATTTCATAAACAGGATCAGAGCTGAAAACAGAAGTTTCAAGACCTTCAGCCAAAGCGACTATAGGCGTTAAAAATACAAAGTAAAATGTAGAAAACAAAAAGTATCTAAGAGTACTCATGCTGACTCCCTTTCTAAAATCAGTCAATATCATTCACATATATAGTTATAATAAAAGTTTGTCAGTACTTTTTTCAAGATTATTTTTTATAGTGCTTGATAAGGTTTGTGTGCTTATTTGCTCGTTTGCAGCTACTGATATATTTTGTGACAAAAGAACTATCAGTTGAGAAAGTGAAACAAGACTTTGTTGCAAGAGATTAGCAGAGAGCTGCATGCTATCGCACAATTTATCAATATCTTGAGCAGTCCACTTGCTTTCACACAAAGGAGCTAATGTAGGCTCTTTATTTGAAATGCTTTCTTCAATTGCTTCTCTAGGCTCTGAACTTACTGGAGTAGAATCCCCCCAAAATTGAGCTTCAAAATCTAAGTGTTTCAATATACTTTTCAAGTCTTCACTGCTGACAAATCTTTGATTCTTTGTATAGGCATCAAGCAAGATATAGTCAGAAAGTATATTTATAAGACGAGGGATTCCGCGTGTTGCTTGATGAATAAGCTCTATTGAATTTTCTCTCCATTCAATAGCATTTCGATTACCTGCTTGCTCTAACCTGTGGTATAAATAGGAAGAAACTTGTTCAACACTTAAAGGTGATAAGTGAGAGTGAACCAAGATTCGCTGACGCAATTGAATAAGTTCAGGACTTGCTAATTTATCACGCAATTCTGGCTGCCCTACAAGAATAATCTGCAAGAGCTTTGAGTGTGCTGTTTCTAAATTTGAAAGCAAACGGATTTCTTCTAATTGTTCTAAACCTAAATTTTGCGCTTCATCAATAATAAGCACAGTTCTTTGGCCTGCTGCGTATTGATCAATCAAAAACTCATTAAGTTCATATAATAACTCAGCTTTATCGTTAGAAGTGCTTTTAATACCAAAATCTATATTAATCATTTTAATAAGCTGTGTTGAATTTATTTGGGTATTAAAAAGCGTAGCTGCTGTTATATTAGTAGAGATTTTCTTTAAAAGTTGTCTAATTATGGTTGTTTTACCCGTTCCAACTTCTCCAGTGAAAAGAATAAAACCTGTATTTTCCATGAGACCATATTCTAAAAAAGTCAATGCCTTTTTATGGATATCGCTTAAAAATAAAAAATCAGGATTAGGGAGTAGTTCAAAAGGCTTAGTCGCCAACGAATAATATGATAAATACATGCTTTACCTCAGTTTATTAATAGCCATATGCATAGCTTGATAGATTGTAAATTTCTTTGTCTGCCCCTATTGTTGTAGCGGCATTATAAACCATTCCAATGAGGTTAACATCTTGCAATTGCTGTAAAGCACTTTCTAAGTGACGTTTATAAGTTACACTTTCTCTCACTACCAACATAACACCATCAACCATTCTCGAAAGTGCGCGGCTTTCAGCAAAAGGCAATATAGGCAGAGAGTCCAAAATAATAATACGATCAGGATAACGATTTTTTACTTCACTTAAAAATTCTTGCATTTTCTTTGAAGTAATAAGTTCTGCAGTATTTGAAATTACATTGCCTGCGGGTAAGAATGAAAGCCTTCCAATACCAGTGTGTATCAAGCAATCTGTTATTTGAGCTTCGCCTAAAAGACAGTCAGAAAGTCCTTTAGATGGCTCTAAGCCTAAAACCCTATGGCAAGTAGCCGCTCTTAAATCAACGTCAATAAGTAGTACTGTTGTATCAAATTCAGTTGCTAAAGCACAAGCTAAATTTGTGGAAACAATTGACTTTCCTTCGTTTTTCATGGGGCTAGTAACCATAAAAATTGATTTATCTGGCTCCCTTTTACGCAATGCAATGATATATTCTTTTAACATCCTATACGAGCCGCCTTCAACTATGCCATTTTCACTAGCCATAATAAGTTCAGGCGCAGGATTTATTTTTACAGTATTTGCATCAGAAAAACTTTCTGTTTTTGTAACACTTGTTTCATTAATATTTTCATGCAATTTAAGATCTTGATACACTGGACTAGAGTTTACTTTTAAAGAAACATCTTTGTCAAATTTATCAACATGTATATTTTTTTCTATAACTTGCTCAGTTTCAGAACTTGAATCCACTGATTGCTGAAGAGGACTTTTTGCAAGTTTTTCGCTTCGCTCTTGCTCAGCTTTTGTCATCGCTTTTTCGATAATACTCATATAATTCTCATTTAAAATCTAAAAAGGTAAAAGCTTTTCCATGTAAGTCAAGCCAAAGAATTCTAAGACAGCCACTAAGAAGATAAAGCCTAATATGCACGTTGTTATAATTACTATAATCCAATTTGTACGAATTCTTTTTGCAAGAACTTCTGGCTGAATAATAACAGGCAGTTTTACTAAAACAGGTACAGAATATATGTCTAAATCTTCTGCAGAGTTTATTTGAGGTCTTAGAAAAGCTCTTCCAATAATAATACCAAATGCCAAGGCAAAGCCTGCCATCATACCGCCAATCATAATAATATAGCGCACGGGAAAAATAAATGCAGTGGGAGTTATAGCAGAATCAATAACCCTAAAAGTAACTGCTTTATCTTGTAATTCCATTTGCTTAGAAACTTCAGAGCGTCCAAGTCGACTTACAAGTTGCTCATAAATTATCAATTCATTTGCTTTAGTTTGTTCAAGTTCTGAAAGTTTTGTTTTTAAATTTGGCAATAATTCCATATTTTTTAAATTTTCATCACGTTCTTTGATTAATGCATTTTCAGTTTCTTCTAATGACTTCAACTCAATTTGTATAACCTGGTATTGTGAATTTTCAGTTTCAGCAACTGGTTTATTTTTCATATCTTCAAGCTGAAGTTTTAGATTTTCTATCTCGGCTACTAAGCGTATATAGTTAGGGTGTTTTGCTGTATAGACGGATTTTGCACTTTGTAATGCAGCTTCTTTTTCTCTTAATGTTTCAGAAAGTTGAGAGGCATCTGAAAGCAGATGACTTTCAGAAAGTAACTTATTTTTTTCTATACGCAAAGTTTCCAAACGATTATTCAAATCAGTAATCTTTTGTTGAAGCATATTTTCATTTAAACTAAGATAAATACCCTCTTCTGACTTAAATTTATCAATAGCAATTTGTGCTTTTTCAATGCGTTCTTGAAAAATTTCTATTTGTTCACTAAGAAAAGCAGTTGCATCAAATGATTCTTGCCTTTTTTCAGATGTGCTATTTTCAATATATATGCGTATAAGCGTATTTACAAAGTCCCTAGCAACAACAGGGTTAGCATTAGTAAAACTCACATAAAAAACATTACGCCTTACATCATGTTCAATAGAAGTATTTGCTTTTAGGCTTGTTATAAGACCTTCAAGCTGTTCGGGAGTGCTTACATGTAAATCAAGCTCTAGTAACGAAGCTACCTCTGATAAAATATCACGACTCAACAATTCAACTTGAAGTAAGCGAATTTTTGATTCTGCTGATGAGGTAATTGCAATGCCTTGAACTAAATCACTTATAATATTCTCTTCTACAGAAATACTAGAAGACGCCATATATTGTTTAGGAAGCATATAGCTCACAACAAAAGCACTAATTGAAGCTATTGTGACCACAATACAGATAAACTTAATGTTTTTTAATAATAAATTAAAATAGCTTACTAAGTTTAAACCTGAGTTTTCACTTGCATCAGCTTTAATTGTATTTCTTTTCATAATAAAA
Source organism: uncultured Desulfovibrionaceae bacterium (assembly GCA_964369675.1). GTDB lineage: Bacteria > Desulfobacterota > Desulfovibrionia > Desulfovibrionales > Desulfovibrionaceae > CAYJAZ01. Next base: position 20,722 of record CAYJHE010000006.1, read on the forward strand.
TATAGAACCTTTATAACTCAAAATTTGTGCTTATAGCACAGGTGTCATGTAGTAATTTCAGATGAAATTACCATCTTGTCAGCATTAGCAGGCAAGCACTGCGAGGAATAAGTGCAATTTTATTGCACTGTTAAATGACGAAGCAAGCGTGCCTTTAATTAAGTTGACATGAATGATATCAACTTTAAATACTATAGAGACAAGTAGGTAGATGTAAAACTAAAACCAGCTAGTGTCTACAACTACGAGGTCTCCACCTTGTAGTAGAATGTTTTGAGTCATATCACCATCATCAATTAAATCAGATAATCTTACTACGATTCTTTCATTATTACGAGTCACAACAGTGTCGTTTGGATCAGCAAATTTACTAAAACCACCAGCTTGGTGTATAGCTTGAAGAATGGTGAGACCTTCAGTGAGCACTAATGAGGTTGGATTGTTAACAGCGCCCTCAATATACACAATAAGATTAGGTTTTAATGGAATAAAAAGCTTGTCAGAAGCTAAAACTTCTAAATTTGCTTGCTCACCAAAACCTTTTCTATAGAGGTCGTCAAAATTAGTCGCAATTTTTTTGCCTTCACGTTCAAGATATGAATTTGTGAGGTCAGCTGTAAAGCCTGGATTAATAAGGCTAAGTATTTGCAATAATGTTGTTTTACCGTTTAAAGGTATCACAGAAGAAGCCGTACCAGGCCCATAGACAAGCATATTATTTGATGGGAAATTGTTTACAGCAACATAAACTTGCGGATTAAACAAAAGTTCTGATAAGGCAGTTGTTATACGCGCAGCTAAAGCACGAGTAGTCATTCCTGCTACTTTCATGTCGCCTATAGTAGCCAGTGAAATTTTTCCATCAGGGCGAACAACGGCAGAGACACTCAATTCAGGCTCTCCCCAAACACCAATTGTAAGCGTATCACCTTTACTGATGATATACTCTTTATCTGCAGCCATAGCATGCGTAGTGGTGAGAAGACAAAAACATAAAGAAAGAATAAAGGTTAAAGTTTTCATTAACGAGCTCCATTTCGAGTAAAAACTATTAAAACAGTACGGATTACTATTTCAATGTCTAATAAAATTGATTGTTTTTTTATATAATATAGGTCATAACGTAATTTTTCAAGAGCGTCTTCAACTGAAGCTCCATAAGGATAACAGACTTGTGCCCAGCCGGTTACACCAGGTTTAACATTATGCCTTTCTCCATAAAAAGGAATTGTCTTTTTAAGTTCGTTTATAAACTCAGGACGTTCTGGACGAGGGCCTATAAGACTCATTTCGCCTTGAAGGACATTTATAAGCTGTGGGATTTCGTCAATACGGCTTTTGCGTAAAAAGGAACCAACTTTTGTAATGCGTGGATCTTGCTTTACAGCCCACACAGCACCTGTTCCTTTTTCAGCGTCAGTGCGCATACTGCGAAATTTAATAACGTGAAAAAGTTGATCATTCAGCCCCATACGCACTTGACGAAAAAAGATTGGCCCAGGGGAATCTAAAAAAATAAGAAGTGCGACAAAGGGGAAAAATGGTAAAAATAAAAGTAAGCCGAATAATGCAGCAAAGATATCCAAAAACCTTTTGAAAGCGCGTCTTAAAATAGAGAGAGAAAAACCAGAAGAAAAAATTAAGTCACTTGGCTTTATGTTTTCAATATAAAGTTTTCGTCCAATAAACTCATAAAATGTCTGCATTTCAACAATTTTGATACCAAACATACGGCATCTAAGCATTTGTTGAAGAGGCATTTGCCCGCGTCTTTCTGTAAAAGAAGTGATTATAAGCTGAACTCCCGCCTTTTTTGCTTCTAAAAAAAGGCTATCATCATCAGTAAAAGAAATAGCTGAGCTGTTATTAATGTTTTTTATATTGATAGTGTCATGTAAAGTGTAACGACCTCTTGATCTTTTTATGAGCTTATTTAACACATGTATTTTATCATTGTCGCCTATAATCATAATCTTTGTAGAGAAGATTTCTGGAAAAACCCAATGAAAAGAGAAAAAGTATACAAAAGCTTTACATAAAACAAATACAAAAAGAGCTTGCATTGTTAAAGAAAATGGCATTGATAAAACAGAATAAGAAATAAAAATAAACATTATCGATGCAGACAGCAAAAATGTTATTATATATTCAAAAAATGAAGTATGCCTCTCTTTTGAGAGTATTATATCTGAAATAAGAGCACAGGAGAAGATACTGCTTATTAAAATCAGGTATAATTGCAAGTTATAGTCAATTTGCTTTATAGAAAATGATTCTTGAAAGAAAAGAACAAATAAGATGGTTATTGCAGAATAACTCAAATTAACAAAAAAACTCGAAAAATATTTTGAATAAAATTTGTTAAACATAATTCAAAACCTTAAATAGCAAAACAATAAAGAAATTCATGATAAATATTTCTATTTTATCAGAAGAATCTATTTCAAAATTTCTATAAAATTTTACTTAGTATATATAAATTATTATTTTAAAAGAGAAAATATATGTTCTCTGGCAATGGCCCTAAAAAGTTATAGTAAGATAAAACACAACATTATCTACTTGAAAGAGCATATATAACTCAAAACGAAAAAAAAAGCAACATTTCTCTATGCAACAGCCCTTACCTACTCTAACCAACCTGAATATCATACTTTATACTTTTTAATGACTAAGCAAGAATTTGCTTTATAAGTTATTTATTGCAATTTCATTTTCATTGCGCTATGTTTCACTTGCAAATTAAATGCAAACAGCATTAATTTCTACTAAATAGTGTCATAAACATTAAACATGAGGTAATATAATGATTCTTATTACAGGCGGTCTAGGATATATTGGTAGCCACACTGCTCTTACTCTTATTCAAAAAAAACATGATGTTGTTATTGTTGATAATTTATATAATTCCACACTCGAAGTACTTGAAAAACTTCAAAAAATCACCGAGAAGACTATACCCTATTATAATATAGATTGCTGTAATAAAGACGCACTCGAAGAAATTTTTATCAAACATAAAATTACCTCTTGCATCCACTTTTGCGCCTATAAAGCCGTAGGCGAATCGAGTGAAAAACCTTTGGAATATTATTCCAATAACCTTATAAGCACTCTTAATGTTTTAGAGCTGTTAAAAAAATACGATGCAAAGAATTTTATTTTTTCTTCTTCAGCAACAGTATATGGTTCTCCCAAAACTGTGCCTATAACTGAAGAATTTCCCCTAAGCGTGACCAATCCCTATGGGCGTACAAAGCTTATGATTGAAGAGATGCTTCAAGACTTAGCAAAGGCTGAACCCGATTGGAGCATTGGAATGTTAAGATATTTCAATCCAATAGGCGCGCATAAATCTGGTCTTATTGGCGACAGCCCAAATGGAATACCTAACAATATCATGCCTTACATTTCTAAGGTTGCGGCAGGTAAACTTGAAATTTTACCTGTTTTTGGAAACGATTACCCTACTCATGACGGTACAGGCGTGCGCGACTATATTCATGTAATGGACTTGGCTGTAGGACATAGTGCGGCATTAAACTATATAGCTGATAAAAAAGGTTTGTTTATTTATAATCTAGGAACAGGTCAAGGCTATAGTGTGCTAGACCTTGTGCAAACATTTGAAAAAATAAGTAAAAGCAAAGTTCCCTATGAAATAAAACCTCGTAGAGCAGGCGATATTGCAACCTGCTACGCAGACCCTACAAAAGCTCTTGCTGAACTAGGCTGGAAGTGTGAATATGGTTTAGAAGAAATGATAGAAGATACATGGAACTTTGAAAAAAAGAATAGCTAAAAGTCTCTTTTATAAATTTCTAGGCTACTGTTGTGCTTTTTTCTCCATGTATTTTTCAACATATTCTATAACACCTTCATGAAATATCCAATATCCATTATGTGATAAAACTGATAATGGTAAGGCTTGATTTTTATACTCTTCTTCAGCAATAAGTTTATGGGTAGGCTTGGCCAAGTTATCTAAAATATAGACTTTATCTTCAAAGTCCACTGCTAAAACAGCATGGAAGTTTTTATGCTCTCTTTGGTAGATTAAAAGCACCCATAAACTATCTAAAGGCCACTCTAAATATTGCAGAGCAAAATATTTTGCAAAAACATAATCCTCACAATCGCCTAACCAGTTTTTAAAAAATTCGTCAGGCATTGCCCAATATTCTTCTTGCTTATAAATATCTTGATCAGCCCCTGAGGGGACTTTATTCATAAAATCGTTAATCCCTTTTAGCGTTTCTATTTTGGGAACTTTTTTTAGATGATTAAGAAGATATTTCCATTTATGCGCTTGTTGAGGGGTCATCGCTATCGTATCTAAATCATACAATTTAGGAGAATATTTTTCCTGCATTTGCTGCCATTTTTTCTGTTGAAAATCAAAAAAAGGAGAAAGAGAAGTTTGTGGAGGAATAAAAACTGCTTCATATCCCAAAAAGCTTAACGCATCAGAAGATTTTTTTAACTCTGGAACTTCTGTTACTTTGAGCATTGATTGAGTTTCTGCTGCTGTTTGTGTCTCTGCATAAGCTAGCTTTAACATTGATAAACAACAGAAGAATGCTATAAATAAAGTGAAGTTTTTTATTCTTTTCATAATAATCCTGTAGAAATTAAATTGATATTTTTAGATAAATTTAGCGAATTGTTTATTTAGACAAAAGTAAGCTATTGCTCCATTAATAGCAAGTGAAAGAGCTTTATCGTTCAAAATAAGCTTTATATAATTGTGGATAGTGTCATTCAATAAGCACTTTTTCTAAATTTTACCTATAGCTAGAATTTGTGTGACATGCACCCGCTAAGGTGTTTTTTAAGCAAAGATTTGACATTTTCAGCGTTTTTGTATATGAAATATAAAATAAATTTAATTCAAGATATATTAAAAAGTATGATCTTTGAACTTCCTTACTCATTTAATAAGTTTACAATATTATGGATAGTGCAAAACTTTTTACATTGTGGAACAAGTTTCCTGATAAGCTGAGATTTCTCTTTATAGGTGGAATTAATACTTCTATTTCTTATTTTATGTTTCTCATCTTTTTATTTTTTTTAGGGAAAGAAAACTATCAACTTTCACTTGCTTTATCTTGGGCTTTATCTTCATTTATTTCTTTTATATTGCAAAAAACACTTGTTTTTCAAACAAAAGGTAACTGGCTTGTAGAGTATATTAAATGTCTTTTTACTTGGGCTATTGCATATATTATCAACGCACTTCTTTTAGAGCTTGTTGTTGCTTATTATTCACTATCTCCCGCTTTTGGACAAATTATTGCTATTTTTTGTACTACTATATTCACATACATGCTCTTTAAATACTTTGCCTTTAAAAAAGGAGCTTCAAATGAATGAAAAAATAACTCTTATTGTTCCCTGCTACAATGAAGAAGAATCACTCCCCATTTTTTATGAGACTTTTTTAAAACTTTGTGAAAACATGAAGGATAAAGTTGACTTCGAACTTTTGCTAGTTAATGACGGTTCAAAAGATAAAACTTTTGAAATTTTTTGTGATTTAGCTCATAAAGATTCAAAAGTTAAATATCTCTCTTTATCTAGAAATTTTGGCAAAGAAGCCGCTATGCTTGCAGGCTTAGAAAACTCAAAAGGTGATTTTGTTGTTATAGCGGATGCAGATTTACAGCACCCTTTAGAAATGATTAGCGATATGTATTATCATATTAAAAACGAAAACTATGATTGTGTTGCCGCAAAAAGACTAAATCGCGATGGCGAGCCGATTATTCGCTCGTATTTTGCAAATAAGTTTTATCAAATCATTAATAAATTTTCACCAACACAAATAGTAAGTGGTAGTAGTGATTTTCGCTTAATGACAAGACAAATGGTTAATTCTGTACTTGAACTGCAAGAATACAATAGATTCTCAAAAGGGCTTTTCAGTTTTGTAGGTTATAATACAAAATGGATTGAATATAAAAATGTTGAAAGAGTTGCAGGTGAAACCACTTGGTCTTTTTGGGGCTTATTTAAATACTCATTGGAAGGAATTTTTGCTTTTACTACTGCTCCTTTGCATATCGCCTCCATTTTGGGATTAGTGGTATGTTTTCTCTCATTTTTATTTATTGTATATACTCTTCTTAGAACAGCTTTTTGGGGAGACCCTGTTGCAGGTTATCCAACTCTCATTTGTATTACTACTTTTTTAGGAGGAATACAGCTTTTTTGCGTTGGAATTTTAAGTGAATATGTGTCAAAAATTTACTCTGAAGTTAAAAAGCGTCCTGTTTATGTTATTAAAAGCCGCAATGATTAAATCTTCAATCAGCTTAATAGACTAAAAATGGGTGTATTTCACTTTTACTTTAACTACAAGGAAAAAATATGAACTTTTTTCATGATCTCAACAAAGAAAATTTGCGTATAACCTTCATCAGTACATTTATATTTGGACTTCTGGCACACGCTTTTTCTTATTTTAATATCTTTTTAAATCATGATTCTTTGCTCATTAATTCTAATAATAATTTTGAATTTTATGAAATACATGGTCGTTTCTTTATTAGATTCTTATCTTATATTAATGGCGGACTTACTGTTCCATTTATAAATGGTATTTTTTCACTATTATTCTTAAGTTTAGCTTGTTTTATCCTTATTAACATATTAAAATTAAAAAATAAACTTTCTATCATTCTGACGTGTGGTATTTTTGCTACATGCCCTATTTTATCAGTTTCAAATGCATCATATATTTTCTTTTCTGACGTGTATATGTTTGCGTTTATGCTGTCAATGTTAGCAGTCTTGGTATATGAAAAATATAAAATGGGTTTTTTGTGGGCAATACCTCTTCTTGTGTGCTCTCTAGGGCTTTATCAATCTTATATTCAAACATCTGCAATATTGCTATGTATCTTGTTTGTAAAAGGCTTCCTTATAGAAAACCTCACTTTTAAACATTTTTTTAAAAGAGGCATTCAAGCCTTCTTTATGTTCTTCATGTCAATGGTAATATATTATATTATTATCAAATATTTCAATAGTGATGAGCTAGGCTCATACAGAAATTATAATACTCTTGGTGACTATAGTGATTTAAATATAATAAGTCTTTTACTGCATACCTATTACTATCCATTGCATTATCTTTTTGTTGAACCTATCGCTTATGTAAGCGAAATTACAAAAATTCATAATTTTTTAATTCCATTTCATGTTTTTATTGCTCTATATATTATAATAAGTACAGTATATTTGGCAATTGCAAATAAAATTTCCAAGTTCAGCTTCTTACTCATAGCTATAATTGGATTTTTAATGCCTTTTGCTATGGGTTTTATGGTATTTCTTGCTCGGCAGTATCTTGGAGTCTTAATCTACCATTCCATCTATTTCTTACTTATTTTAGCCATAGTTTTTATTGATTTCTATAAAAACAATGAATTTAAATGCAGCAAATTCACAAAAACTTTATCCTCAATAGTGTGTATTTTATTATGTATTAGCATTTTTAGTAATATAATATATGCTAACCAGCTGTATGTATACAAAGATTTGCATTTTAAAGGAACCTTATCATTGGTAACGAGGGTTGTGGACAGAATAGAAAAAATAGATGAATTTGACCCTGCAAAACATCAAGTGTTATTTATTGGCGAAACAATGTTAAACAAGAACTACGAATACGCTAAGCTACTAAATGCTTACGACCCTAAAGGTAATATAGAACCTAATGGAACAACTACATATAATATGAAAAATTATTTGGAATTTGTATTAGGGCTCAATTATAACTTCCTTGAACCAAAGCAAGCCAATAAAATGAAGCTACAAGAAGAAATTATTCAAATGCCTATGTATCCACATAAAGATTCTATAAAGATTATTGATGACGTTCTTGTAGTAAAAATTTCTCCTCTCCCACCAAAAGAATAATTAAGCTTCGAGGCATTGCTTCAGGTTGACTAGCTCAATAAGAAAAGAACACTTGACGCACAAGGCTATAAAACACCCATAGAATTTAAACAACAACTTCGATTAAAGCTGCCTAAAAAAATGTTGCCTCTCCAGTGTAAAGGCAAATATCACTAAAAAAAGCCACTTACCTTACAGTAAGTGGCTTAAAATGAATAGTATAAAACTACTTGCTACGGCGGCGCTTCAAAGCTCCTAGTCCTGCAAGTCCAGCACCCATAAGTAGCATAGTAGCAGGTTCTGGAGTAGGCGCAGTTTCGTTGAGCGATGTAGCTGTGAATGAGATTGAAGTTTGCAAGGCAAAAGGATCAAGCTCGTCTCCGGTGAATTTCCAACCATAACTCCTGTCGTCATTAACAAAGCCTATCTCCGAATCATTAGAGATAGCTAGAGAGAAATTGTATTCATAGTCGTCGGTAATTATAGATTTATCGCTTGTTCCTTGAGCATTCGCCATGGTATAGTATAGAACCATTGTGTCATCATAGTAAATAGTAGAAAGCCAAATCTTATAGCTCATCTCAAAAAATTCTTCTTTATTTCCTGTAGGATAAATCAGATAGGTAAAAGACCAAGTAGTAAATGATGTTTCCAGTCCTCTTCCTGAGAACGGAACATTCGCTGTATTCACCTCTACAAGATTGTCAGCACTACTTGCGGCAGAAGGTGACAAACTACCCTCTCTATATGTCGCCGCTAAAGACGTGTTGTAGCTTCCAGCAGTAAAGTTGATCTCCTGAAACCCACTGCCATTGTGACTTGAGGTCGCAAAATCTTCATCTGAAGGGTGGATGTAAAAACTAGTGCGAAGTTCATAGGACCAGTCTGTTATGAATGCAGCTTGTGCTTGTGATGATAAGGTAACCAAGGTTAGTGTAGAAACTAATATTGCTAAAATTTTTTTCAAGGTAATCTCCAAATAAGTGTTTTATTAAAGTCTTCGATAAGATGCAAATATCATACCAACATTCAACGTACTGAAAACATTGATATTTCAAATTATGGTACAGAGTTTTTGTGTAAAGAAAGCGATACAAGTGTCGGGTTTCTTTACACAAAAACAACATAAAGAGACACACTGTATACGCAAAAATCCGCAGAAAGTAAAGACTTTATTTTTGTCGTGTTTTTGTAGACTATAGCTGAAAAAGATTTTTCGTCCGCACGTTTAGCCAATAAAGTAATGATCAACTAAAGCAAAAATCAATAATTTATAACATAAAAAGAGTATGAAGTAGTATTTAGAATTTTTCAATGCCAAAATAATTTATAAAATTATTGTGAGACTCTGTGTCACCTATAAGATAAATTTCTTCGCCTTTTATAAGTTGGTGATAAGGGTCAGGATTGATGTGAATACTGCCGTCTTTGAGTTTCATGCCAACAACGCTACAACCTGTTTTTTCGCGAATATTACTATTAATAAGGTTTTTGCCTATAAGGCTTTTATCTACCTTTGTGCTGAAAAAAGAAAGTCCATCGCGTAACATAAAAACCTTGCCTGGTGCGAGCATATTCACAACAGCATTGCTTATCATAGAAACTAAAGAAAGCACAGTATTTGCACCTGCTCTGTGCAAAATGCCCACGTTTCTATCAAGTGAAGCGCGTGATAAAATTTGTATATCTGGGCGCAAACGACGACAATAAATAGTAAGATAGATATTTGTATCATCGTCATGAGTTGTAATAACAAGAGAAGAAATTTCATCTATACCAGCACGTTTTAAAACTTCAATATCTGCAGCATCGCCTGAAATACTGAGTATTCCCTCTGGCAGATGAGGAGTACGCGCTTTATCCACAACTGAAACTTCCATGCCTTGACTGTGGAGTTTCATTGCCGTTGCATAGCCAACTTTCCCACAACCTATTACTAAGACTTTTTGTTTGTCGACATTTTTTTCAGTATTTGCAAATTCTTTTTCAAAATTTTCTAATTGTTCCTTTGTTCCTGCCATAACTAAAGTAGAAGAGGCTGGCAGAGGTTCAGATGGCGAGATAGTGGTAAAGCGACCTTTTTGCCATAAACCAACAATATTTACACCAGCTTTTGCTCTTATATTAGCTTCTATCAATGTTTTTGAAACTAATTTAGTGTCGTCAATCGCTCTTTCTGATATAAGAAGAGAGGAAAAACTTGTGAGATGGCTAAAACCATTTTTTCCGCCTGAAACCCTGTCTGCAAGTGCTTCGCCAAGCATTTTTCTAAAGAGAAAAACTTTTGTACTGCCTGCAAGAGTCAAAATATCTTCTGAATCTACGCTTTCCGCCCTTGAAATAATAGGAAGAAAATCATTCACTTCTCGTGCAGAAAATATAATATTGGTATTTCGTATGTCAGAATCTAAAGCAACAAGAAGTGCAGCCTTATCAACTTCTAAATTTTTATAGGTATTTCCATCATCATAATCGCCCACAACAACATTAAAACCTTGATCTTCTAAGTCAAGAGAGCTTTGGATATCTGGACTTAAAACAACGCAGTAAAAACCATGGTACGATAAAAGTTGTACAAGGTTTAAAGAAATAGGATTAAGTCCTACAACTATAACATGGTTACTTATATTTTCGTCAAGTTTTCTAGGGGCATTTGTCTTTTTTTGCGCTTCTAGCCAAGGAGAATAAACATATTGAATAAAGGCAAATGGCAACATCACCAAGAGCAATACAAGACCAGCTGTCAAGACAATTATAGAAAAAAATCTGCCAAGGTCAGAAGCAAAAGTGATGTCGCCAAAACCTAAAGTCGTCATGACTGTGAGCGTCCAATAAACACCAGTAAGCCATGAATGCTCTTGCCCTTCATACATCATAATATAATGAAAAACAACACTAAAAACAGCTATTAAAACTATTAACAATGCAAGAAAACGTAAAAAATAGGCAACATTCCTGCGTGTGCCACTTTGCTTTAAAAAAGCTGCCATTTGAAATGCAACAAACTTCATTCCATACTCCTTTTCCAAAAAAAATATATGCTTTTCACCATATTTTGTCAAGAAAGAGCGATAATTCTATCCTTTATTGCGCATACTTAAATTTATTCCCGCTTGTAAAAAAACATCAAGACAAGCTTAAAAGACAGCTTATTGGTTGGAAAGTAAAAAATATAAGGACTTATCTGAAGATAAACTTGCTGCTCATGAAGGAGTTCAACTTTTCAATGATTTGAAAAAATATGTTAAAAATGGAATTTAAATAAATAAAAGAGCAACTAATAGCTAAAGCACACATAAGACCTCAACAAATCAGCTACTTGAAATCTCATCTAGCTGATTTTCATTTCTCCACCATTTCACATTCTGAAACAACCCTCATTTATCTTTTATAAAAAGATTAATAAAGGAATACAATGCAGCAAATAATTTACGCTATGGGTGATGTACATTTAGATTTTGAGCAAGTAAATCTGTTTATTGATAAAAAAATCAGGAATAATAAAGATTTTCAGAACATTGCAAAAGATGATGACTTAGAAATTATCATCTTGCAATGCGGAGATTTTGGTTTCTTTTGGCCAGGTTTTGATAATAGTAAAGCGATTAAAAATACGGTTGATTTTCTGAAAGATGGATTTGTGAAAATATATTGGTGTCATGGCAATCACGAAGATCATGACGAGCTTGATTACATCAAAGCAAAAAATCCTCATCAGGCATTTTATCAAGTCGCACCGAACATTTATTATGCTCCTTTTGCTTCTGTGCTTACTCTCATTGACGGAACAAAAATTATGTTTTGCGGCGGTGCTGAGAGTGCTGTGCAAGATAGGCAGAATCGCATCACTTATGAAAATAAGACAAATGAGAAAATTTGGTGGACACAAGAAGGCATTAGCAATGAAGATATGAAAAATCTGCCTAATACGCATATAGACTGGATTGTCAGTCATGCTAGGCCAATAGGTATTCCACTTAGAACTATCGCCACAGACCATCAAGACGAAAGCTCACAATATTATTTAGATGATATACGAAAAAAATATAAGCCCTCAAGATGGTTTCATGGGCATTATCATGTTTATGAGTCTGGAATTTATGAAGAATGTATATTTATGTGTTTGAATGAATCTCAGGGAAAAGAATGGTG
>CAYJHE010000007.1:0-12715 GCA_964369675.1 uncultured Desulfovibrionaceae bacterium
CGTGCACAAAATCCTCATTCGTGAAAAACGCGGTTTTTACTTCATTCGCTAAAGCCTTTGTTCACTACGTTCACTTTATTATTTTGTGTATGAAATATTTACCACAAAAACAGCCTGTCACTTCATATAAAAACGCTTACAAAAAATGCGCTCGGTCATGTACTTAAGTACACTCCACTCGCGCATTTTTTGCAACTCGTCTTCCTCTAAAGCAAAATTCTTATTTTTGCACAATATTTCATGACAACACAAAAATTTTGCATTTAATATAGGTTAAGCAATATCCACTCGCAAAATTTTTCGCGCTGTATTGAACGCTTTTTAGCTCTGCTAAAAAGCGTTCAATGCCTATTTATATTAATATCGTCTTCGTACATTAAAACCTTTCTTCACTTAGCCCAATCTTTCTTCAAAGTTTCGCGTATCGTTAAAAGGGAATTGGCACTTGCCTTTTGGCCTTCAATAGATAGATTTTGGCAACTGCGTGCACAAAATCCTCGCTACGCATTTTGCGTGGAAAATGCTTGCTCGCTAAAGCTTTTGTTCACTGTGTTCACACGCCGACAAAAGAACATTTTCTTCAAAGTTTTGCCCTTTGCTAAGAGAGAATTGGCACTTGCCTTTTGTCGGCGCAGCTAAAAACTTTGCTCGAAGGCTAAGCGAGCTGATGGCATACGAGGAACATAGTGACGAGTATGACATTGTTGCACGCAAAGGCAGTCAAGCCGACTTTGTGCCAATTCAGCAGGGTAAGGCTCGGTGGATGCAAGGAGGGCAAGCTTAGGGCTGCAAGCCCTATTGTGCCCTTCCTTGCCCCTGCTGGAGGCATACCAGTAAAAACCGAAGAATGAATTAACTTAATTAAAAAGAAACTCTGCACGGAACCAAGAACAAAAAAGAAAACATTGCTCAAAGTAAATTAAATGTATTATGAGTAGGGCTAGCGGAGCTAAAGCCCTACGACAAATAGAGTTTCAATAAAAAAGGAAAAAAAGAAAAAAGTCTTACTCCCTCACAACTTCCTCTAAATAAAGCGAAAGCACTTGTATTGCTCTGTCACAAAGCGTGAAGACTGGAATCTTTGCATTCTTGAGTGCAAGCCTTAAGTCTGTAAACTGGTGGCCTCCGTCAACAACAGCAATGATGGGCTTGTCAGTGTTCTTATTTAATTCAATGAACAAGTTCAATACGGAGTTTTCTTGCTTGTAATCGTAAGCAGGCATGTCTGGTGAATCTATACTGTGTGTGACTGGCGAGTGCGGGTCTAAGCCAACAACAAGGGCGTCTATATTTGGGTCTTCTAAAGCTAGGCGCGACATAATGGCATGCACTTCGTCATCAGCAGAAGGATTTATGTCAAAAGGATTTGAAACATGCACAAGTTTTGAGAGTTTTTTCTCGTCTAAAACAGCTTGCATTTTTATCTTTGTTTCTTCGCTAAATTCGCCGAGGGTGATGTCGTATTCATCTGAATGTATAGAATCAGCCATGCCCACAGCTTCAAAGCCAGCGCCGCTTATTGCAGCAATTCTTTTGCCATTAATTTTCTTAGCAGAGAGTGATTCAGCTAAAAGTAGAAGGTCTTGAAATTCAGTGAAGGTTCTTGCAACAATGCCGCCTGCTTGCTTTATTGCAGACTCGCAAACAAGGTAATCGCCTGCAAGCGAAGCGGTGTGACCGCTTGTTGCATCTTTTCCTTCAGGAGTGCGCCCTGCTTTATAAAAAATAACATGCTTACCTTTTTGCACCGCTCTTGCAACAGATTGCGCAAAAATAAGCCCGTCAAAATCTTTAAAACCTTCGGCATAAACACCAACAGTAGAAACTTTGTCTGAATTTTCAAAATATTGCATCATATCGCCAAGGGTAAGGTCTGTTTGATTGCCCATTGAAATCAAATAAGAAGGATTGAGTTCAGGCACTTGGCTAAAGCGGTTGAGCAAGAAAGCTCCGCTTTGACTGATTAAGGCAAGTGAGCGCGGCGGAAGATGTTTATATGGCTCAATAGACTGCATTTTTTCTTTTGGAATAAACCATGTGTCGTAATTTCCTATGCGTGAAATTAAACCCATGCAATTTGCGCCTAAAAAGACGGGTGAATCTTCTTTTATATGCGCGTCTTGAATTTTTTCAATCATCTTAGCAGCCATGTCCTTGCTTTCTTCAGTTTCACCAAGGCCACCAGGAATAAGCATAACAGATTTTGCCATGCGTGTTTCTAAAATTTCATCAACAAGTGCAGGCACATGCCTTGCATCTATGGCAACAACAAAAAGGTCAAGTGGCTCTTTTAAATCCTTTATAGAAGGCACGCATTTAACATGGCTCGCATCTTCGCCATCTTTAATAAGTATAATATCTTCTTTTTTGTAACCAGCATCAAGCACATTGTCTAAAATCATTCTGCCAAAATTCTTGCGCGTAGAAGAAACACCAATAATACCAATGCTTTTTGGGTGTAATAATTTGTCTATTTGACAAAGGGGTCTGTGAGGAATAAGGGGAATTTGTTTTGAAAATTTGCAAAGACCGTCAAGAGGCACCATTAAAAAGTCGGTAAAAGCAAAAGGATTTATTTCTAATTCATCAATAATATAACTTGCTTGTCTGTTGAGGGGAGAAAAATAATTCCCCATATCAATAAAAGACTGGAAACATTCAATTAACTGATCATCGGTCACTATGCGTTGTTGTCCACGAGTGAGCCCTGCAAGTTTTTTGTATGAAATGGTGTTTTTATACATTTCAAAAAAAGCAATTCCATCTACAGTTTGAGTAGGAGCAACAACAATAGCTTGCCCTTTTCTGAACCTTTCGGCATAGAGTTCGGCATCAGTGCCGCCAAGGCCTGCAGAAATAACCATGCCAAACTCGCTTGTACAGCGAAGGCCTACTATGAGTTCATTACCAAAACTTGAAGAATCAGGCGGCATGAATTGCACTTGTAGAATACCGCGTATGTCATTTTTAATTGCTTCTTGAAGCTGTTCACCATGAATATTTTTATAGCATTCAGGGGCATGAGCAGGGTCTTTTTCTATGAGTTCAAAAAACTTTTCAGGCACTTCACTATGCATACGTCTAAGAGCAGAAAGAATTTTTTCAGGGCTTTTTTCGACAATGCGCACACCGCCTACTTCTGTTTTATGCATAATTGTAGGGGAAACCACTTTCAATACAACCTTTTGGCCGGGTAAAGCTGTCATTTCTTCTTGTGTTGTCTTTATGTTTTTTGGAAGAAAAAGATACCTAGGTGGTGTTTCTGAACCTGTGACAGAAAGCAGGTCGTATACTTCGTATTCAAATAATGAATTTCGACCGTCTTTTTGTGCATTGTCAAAGAGTTCAGTAACATTTTGATAATTTTTTTGAGAAAGCATAAGAGACCTACTTTTTGTCTATATTTTTATTAGTTATATAATGAATTTGTTCAGGAGTAAAGGTTAAAGAAAAAAAACCTTCTTTTAAAGTATGTCATTCCAATTTACTATAAAACACATGTGAACGAAGTGAACATGCCTCTCAAGCTTTGTCCATAAGCTTGCTTAACTATAAGGAAGAACACTCACTTTTAAAGCGGAATAGTATTTAAGCGAAGCTTAAAACTTTTCCGCAAACAAAAAAGCTTCTTTAGCCCGAGCATTCATCTCAACAGCGCAATGTTTGGGTTTTTTTGGTCGCCGAAGGCAAAAGAAAAAACTCTTTCCTTGTAAAGATAAAGAAAGGAGCTTCTTATTACTTAACTACTGCAATAGCTTCTACTTCAACCAAGACATTTTTTGGTAAGGTTTTTACTGCAACACAAGAACGCGCAGGAAAATCTTTGGTGAAGAAAGTGTTATATACAGCATTTATTTCAGCAAAATCAGCCATGTCAGCAATAAATACTGTTGTTTTTACAACATCATCAAAACTTGCATTTGCTTCTTCTAAAACAGCGCCAAGATTGATTAATGCCTGCTTTGCTTGCTCAGCAGCACTTGTTCCAACAACATCGCCTGTAGCAGGGTCAAGCGGAATAGCGCCTGAGGTAAAAAGTAAGTTACCAAGCAGCACAGCTTGTGAGTAAGGGCCAATAGCAGCAGGCGCTTTTGGAGAAGAAATAATTTGCTTATTCATATTGGTATCCTCATGAAAGTTTGATGTACATAATTATAATTTCTTCACTCTGGTAAAATTTTAACTATAAATAAGAACAGAGTTAAAATACTATTATATGCATAAAATAGAAGGTTAAAGTTTTATTGAAAGAGCTCAATAAAAAGGGTTAAGAGCTTAGAGATTAATCTATTTTTGCCTATTTTTTTGATTAAAAAGCTCTTATTTAATAAAATTATAGAATAAAAAATATTCTGTCAAGAATTTGTTCACTGCCTGCAAGTTTCCTACTTAGGCTGCAAACTTATTGAATCAGGTCATCCTATTGTTTGCCCTAAAGGCGGACATGCAGTATTTTTATATATGTGAATAATAAAATACAAAAATAGCTTGGAAAATGTTTTATACAATTCATTTTTCAAGCTATGAAGTAATTATGATGAGTAAGTCTTATTCAGTTGTTAAAAAGTTCTGTATATATTTTAGCATATCCTTATGCGCATCATAAAACCAATTTTCTGAATTTCTTTTGTTTGGATTTATGCAATAGTCATACACATGACCTCTGGCTGCACGCATAAGGCATTGGGCAGCAATAGCAGAGTTTGCACTGATTGTTATAGAGCCTTCTTGTTTACCGTCATCGATCTTCTTGATCAAAAGCCTTGGTAAGATGAGCCTGTCTTTAAACATATCCTTTGCATAGCATTTTATATGTGCAATATATACTTGTTGAATATATTCAAAATCTTCATCGGCTATGGCGCGCAAATAGAGAGTGACAATTTTTTGCACGCATTCTATCGCATTCTTACAATCAGAAAAATCAACATCAAGAAAGAGGTCGTCTACATAAAGGTGACTAAAAAGTAAAGCTGCTTCTTTGCTTACAAAGTAGACATAAAAAGTGCCTATAGAAACACCTGCTTCTTTACAAATATCTCTTATGGTTATCTTGTCAAAGGCTTTGTGCTTCATCATTTTAACAACAGTGCTTTGAATCTTACCCTTAGTGATTTGTGCAGCTTCTTTCTTTGATAATTTCTTGACTTTTTCCATTTCTTATCCGTGTGCTTGAGTGATTCTATAGCTTAGCATAAATATATTTATGTAGAAATGCAATAGTTTTCTATGCAAACTCTTTGAATTTTCATGAATTTTATTGACATCAGAAAATAGAAATGATAATTATGAATATGTTCAATTAAAATGTTTTGTGAATAATTTCACAAAGTGGAAATAAAGAAAAAGTTATGTTATTATTTGAAATAAAATAAAAAACAGCTTCATTATAAGATTGATTTATTGTTTTTTATTATTCAGTTTATTTGCAAAATAGCACCTAGTGCTAAATTATAAAAACGTGAGGGTATAATATGAAAACAACACACAAAATTTTAGCTCTTGTATGTCTGTGTCTAATGCTTCCTGTAAGCGCACTTGCAGCAGACTGGCCAAGAAAACCTATTCAAATAATTGTTCCCTATCCTCCGGGAAATGACCCAACAACAGCTGTAATGAATGTGATGGCTCCTTTATTATCAGAAAAGCTTGGGCAACCTGTAAAGATAGTGAACAAAGCCGGTGGCGGCGGGGTTTTAGGTTCAAAGCAAGTTGCAGATGCACGTCCTGATGGCTATACCTTTGGTGTTATGGCAGTTGGCCCAATGATGTCTCAAATTGTTATGGGCAAAACTCCTTATACTGTTGACAGTTTCATGCCACTTGGTATGACATGGTCAAGCCCTTTCACACTTGCTGTGCGCGGAGATGCTCCTTACAAAAATCTTAAAGAATTAGCTGAATACGCTAAGAAGTCACCTGAAAAATTACGCCTTGCACATTGGGGTGTTGGTTCAGTTCCTGGAACAATAGGCATGAGCATTGGTGTTGCAGGTGGCTTTGAATGGCAAGATACAGCCTATCAAGAAGTAACAGCCCTCTTACTTACTCAAAAAACAGCTGATGCAGCAACACTTTCAAGCTTACCACTCATGGACTATATCAAAAGCGGTGAATTGCGCGCTATAGCAGTGCTCTTGCCTGTACGCATTCCTGCCTTGCCTGACGTTCCTACTGTTGCCGAACAAGGTTTTGGTTCAGCTTATTCAGTATGGTTTGGACTTTTTGGGCCTGCTAAACTCAATAAAGACATTGCAGAAAAGTTCCGCACAGCTTTTTTTGAAGTAATGGATAGCCCAAAGGTGCAAGAAGCAATCAAGACTATTGGTATTGTTCCTCACCCAAGTTCACCACAAGAAGCAAAAGATCAAATTGCTAAAGAATTGCTTGAATTTAAAGCAATTATGAAGGATGTTGGCTGGTTAAAATAGCCTATCTTTCTAAATTCATTCTTTTTAGCGAAAAAACCAATTATATTGAAAATTCCGCAAAATCTGTGAATTTAGATATATAGTCCTTTTTTTATCTCAGTTAATCATGCTTGAAAAAGGGGAAGTTGTATAAACTTCCCCTATAGAGAGAATAATATGCAACAAGATACGTTAAAAGAACAAGATAGTGCAGAAAAAAGCGAATCAAGATTACAAGATCTCCTCCAAGTTTTGCTTGGTATGTTTTGCTTTTTTATGCTCTGTATATCGCCTTGGCAAATAGATTTAGATGTCCCCTATCCTTTTTATAAAGGGCCTTTAATTGTTCCTTTAATAATTTTATCTATGGGGACTTTAGCCTGTTTGCCTGCTTGTTTAAGACTTTTGAAGCCAGCAAAAAACGCAAGCTGGCAACTAGATGGAAAGGGTTTTCCTAAAACACCGTGCATATTATTTGTGCTTGGAATTTTGTTTATAATAAGTATCTATTATTGCGGCTTAGAAATTTCAACCTTAGTTTTTCTTTGTATAATGTTGCGTGTGCTCAATGTAACAAATATCTATATTTTATTTGGCATTCCTTTATTTTTTACCTTTTTATTCTGGTTTGTATTTAAATTTATGCTTGATTTATATTTTCCTACACCTGAGTTGTTTTACTTATTAGGTATCTCTTAAATAAGGGCGGGCTATGATTGATTTCAATAATTTACTTATAGGCGCACAAAGTGCCTTAGAATTTCAAAATTTAATTGCCTTGACCTTGGGCTCATTTATGGGCGTTGTTGTAGGCATATTGCCAGGGCTTGGGCCTATGGTGGGTATGGTTGTGCTCTTGCCCTTTTCTTATGCACTCGAACCTGGGACTGCGCTTTCGCTCTTGCTTGGCGTTTTTTGCGGCGGTTATTTTGGTGGCGGCATACCTGCTGTACTTATGCGTACACCTGGTGTTCCTTCTTCCTTGGTGACAAGTTTTGACGGTTTTGCGCTCACGCAAAAAGGGGAGTCGCAAAAAGCCTTATCAGCTGTTGTTGTTGCTTCATTTTGCGGCGGTATTATCAGCGTACTCTTTCTTATTTTTCTTGCTCCTATGCTCGCACAGATAGCACAACAATTTGCGCCAGAAGAATACTTTATGGCTTCCTTGTTTGGTATTGTTTTAGTTGTTATGGCAAATAGAAAACAGCTTGCTAAATCTTTGATTTTACTTTCTATAGGTCTTTGGACTTCGACAGTTGGCTTAGATGTATTCACGCTTTCAGCGCGTTATAATTTTGGCTTTTTTTCCATGCAAAATGGCTTACAATTAGCACCTATATGCCTTGGACTATTTGGCATAGGTCAAGCTTTTTTATTGTCTGAAAAAGCAATTTTGCAAAATAGCAACAATCTACAAATTTCAAAAAATACTATTGATTTTGGTCAAATAGTGCAGATGTTTAAAAAGGTAAAAACCATTATAACAAGTGCTACTATAGGCACTTTTGTTGGCTTATTGCCAGGCACAGGAACTATCTTGGCTTCTTTTTTATCTTATGAAACTGCAAAGAAATTTTCAAAAAAACCTGAAAAATTTGGCACAGGCGAAGTTGAAGGCTGCATTGCGTCAGAAGCGGCAAATAATGCTGTTCCTGCTGGTGCTATGATTCCCTTACTCACACTTGGAATACCCGGCGATTCTATCTCTGCTGTATTGCTTGGAGTTTTCACAATAAATGGCATTTACCCTGGACCATTATTGCTTACAAGTGAACCTGTTCTAATAAATGAAATCTATGTTTCTTTGCTCTTTATTAATGTCTTTTGTTTCCTCTTGCTTGCTTTTTGTTTGCGTCCTTTTTCCATGATTGTGCGCATTCCAAACACTATTCTTTCACCAAGCATTCTTGTGCTCTCGCTTATTGGAACCTACAGTATTAATACAAGTTTCTTTGATGTTGGTGTTGCGCTGACCTTTGGTGTGCTTGGTTATATTTTATTGCGTTTCAATTGGCCGACAGTAAATCTTGTTATAGGTGTTGTGCTTGGAGTATTGTTTGAACAAAGGTTACGCGAAGCTCTTTCGGCTTCAGACGGCAATTTCTTCGTTTTTTTCGAACGTCCTATTTCACTTTCTATCTTTATAGCAACAATTCTTACTATTCTTGTGCCTTGTATTTTAGATAGAAGAAAGAAGAATGCCTAGAATGCTTAAGCTATAATAAAGATGAAAAGTTAAATGACAAAAGCTCTATTGTTAATCAATAGGGCTTTTATAGTTTAAAAAAATTAATAAGAAAATTTTCTTGACAGTGGATTTTTTTTTATCTATATCTATTTTATACCCTATAGGGGTATATGGTATTGAGTGAAAGAATTACAAGGGGTAGATGAAATATGAAGCAATGTATGGATGTTGAAGCAATTCAAAAGCGTTTACGCAAGATTGAAGGGCAGGTACGCGGAATTTCAAAAATGATTGAAGAAGATAAGCCTTGTGCAGATATTCTTATTCAAATTGGTGCTGTTAAGTCTGCGCTGCACAAAACAGGGCAGGTGATTTTAGAAGGGCATATGCATCATTGCGTACTTGATGGCATAAAGCATGGCAAGGAAGAAGAAACGATAAAAGAACTTATTTCTGCTCTTAATCAATTTTCTAAAACAATTTAACATAAGGAATAGAGACTGTGGAACATTATATTTTTAAACTTAATTCTATACCGATGATTTGCATATCTGGGCTTTTTTTATTAGCGAGTTTTATCACAGAATACATAGTTCCTATTATGGGCGGAAGTTTTGAATTTGCAATAAATCCAGCTTGGGTTTCACTTATAATCTCAGGCACACCTCTTCTTTATTTGGCTATACGAAACACCTCACAAATGCGTATCACCTCTCCTTTGCTTATCACAATCGCTATGATTGCAGCTATTTATATTGGTGACGTTTTTGCCGCAGGTGAAGTTGCCTTTATTATGGCTATAGGCGAATGGCTTGAAGACAGAACTGTTGAAAAAGCGAAAAAGGGCATTGAATTACTTCTTGATTTAGTTCCAACAAAGGGAAGAAAAATTATTGAAGTAGATGGCAGAAGTGAAGAGCAAATGGTTGAAGCTGAGGACATAGCTTTGAATGATATTTTACGAGTTCTTCCTGGTGAAGCTTTTGCTGCTGATGGTATTATTGTTCACGGAAATACCACTGTTGATCAATCAATTATGACAGGCGAATCACTTCCTATTGACAAAGAAGAGGGAGATGAAGTCTTCACAGGAACGATTAACCGTTTTGGTTCTGTTGATATTAAGGTAACGAAATCTTTTGCAAATTCATCATTACAAAAAATGATTAATCTTGTGGAAGAAGCTGATAATCATAAAGCTCCGACACAGAAAATTGTTGACAGATGGGCAGGCTATCTTGTGCCAACTGCTTGTATAATTGCTATTATCACTTACTTTATTTTTGCATTTATGCTTGATAGGCAGGAAGACGCGCTTATTCGTGCTGTTACTATCTTGGTTGTTTTCTGCCCTTGTGCCTTAGCTCTTGCAACGCCAACATCTATTATGGCGGCTATTGGTCAGGCAACAAAAAACGGTGTTCTTATAAAGTCTGGCGAAGCCTTAGAGCGCATGGGCTTAGTAAATATTGTTGCTTTTGATAAAACGGGCACTATCACACACGGCAAATTGCAAGTAAGCGATATTCTCAGTTTTGGTATTGAGGAAGAAAAACTTATATCTAAAACAGCTTCTGTAGAAAGACGTTCTGAACATCCGCTCGGAAAAGCAATAGTTTCCTATGCAAAAGAAAAGAATATTGCTTTATCAGAAGCGAAATATTTTACTATGAGTGTGGGTAAAGGTATTTTTGCAAATATAGAGAGCGAAAGTATTTATTGCGGCAACGAGCAGCTTTATAAAGAAATCTATCAACGTGAAATTCCACAAGAAATTGAAAGTGAACTTGTGAAGTTTCGCGATGAGGGAAAGGCTATTGTATTAGTTTTTGATAAAGAAAAAGTCTTAGGAATTATTGCCTTATCTGATACAATAAAGGAGCTTGCGCCAAAAGCTATTGAATCGCTCAAAAAAGCTGAAATCACAAAAACTGTTCTGCTTACAGGCGATAATGAAAGGGCAGCAAACTTTATTTCAAGTAAGGTGGGCATAAGTGAAGTGTATTCCTCGCTCTTGCCTGAAAATAAGGTTGAAATGGTACAAAAACTTTCAACAGAGAATGACAAAGTGTGTATGGTGGGTGATGGTGTTAATGACGCGCCTGCTTTAAAAACCGCTTTTGTTGGTGTTGCAATGGGAACAATGGGAAGTGATATTGCTATTGATGCAGCGGATATTGCTATCATGGGCGATGACATCACAAAGATTTCTTACATAAAGAAGCTTTCAGATGCGACTATTTTCTCAATAAAGTTCAATATCACTCTTTCAATGGTGATCAACTTTGGTGCTATCATTCTTTCGATTGCAGGTTGGTTAACGCCTGCAACTGGCGCATTAGTGCATAATGCTGGTTCTGTCTTGGTTGTGCTGAATGCGGCTAGATTGTATGAGAAGAAGATCAGTTATTAGAACATTTTTAATAATTCTCGATTATTAAAAATCTCTAAAAAAATGAATTTCCCCTGAGTGGAGTGTGTCAAAACATACATGAGCGAAGGGGAAATTTTTTTTGGCAGAAAAAAAGCAAAAGAATGAATTTAGAAAAATGTGGCGGAAGCAGCTTTATAAATACAAACCATACCTGAAAAAGCGATAGCTATTAAGACTATCTTCTTGAAAGTTTGCATATTCACTCTTCTTTCAATGGGGTGTGAACAGATAAGCCCAAGTATGATTGTTGGCACGCCATAATAAAGGTATTGAAGTAGTTCCTCTGTGTATAAGCCTACGCTTGCGTGCACAATTGCGGCTATAACGCAATTGAGAAAGACAGAAAAAGAAATGCTTGAAAAAAATGTTTCTTTTGACCAGCCTGAATAGATAGCATACATAACTAAGGGTGGTGCAGAAAGAGAGATTGAAGTATTTGTCAGCCCAGAAATAAAGCCTGCAAGAGATGCTGTTGAGACTTTATCTTCGTGCGGGACTTCTTTGTGTGGAATTATTTGCAAGATAAAGTAGGTTAAAAGTATTGCGCCTGCAAAAAATTGTAGGGCAGTGCTTGAAATAATAAGTAATAAATAGCCTCCTGCTATCGAGCCTGGTATTGCGGCAATGGTGATAGGGATTATGGCTTTGAAATTTATGTGTGATCTATAGGTAATGATACGCGAAAAAGAAGTGGCTATAACTAAGAGGATAGATATGGGCAATACTATCTTTGGTGGAAGGTAGAAAGCGGTTATAGGCATGGCAATCATTGCAGAGCCAAAAGAAGTCAATCCGCTGATAAATGAGCCTAAAAACCAAGCAAGAATAAATACTATAAGGGCTTCTTCCATATTTGTATCCTCTATTAGAGTGTGAAACCAAAACCTCTATACAGACAAGTGCAAGCTGCAAAGAAGATGATAGCGATGACAATTTTTCTGTAAACTTGTGTATTTATTCTTCTACCAAGAGGATAGGCTAGAGCAATACCAATTAATGTGGCTGGAATAACGACAGCAAGAAGAGGTATCATCTCTTTTGTGTAAAGATTGTTAACACCATAGACAACAACTGTACCTAAGGAAGTTAGTAGGGTTGCAAGGCTAACAACTCCTAAAAACTTTTCTTTGCCCCAGTTGAGCAAGAGTGCGTAAATAGCTATGGACGGCCCTGCAAAGGTGACGGTTGTATTGAGAAAACCAGTGATAAAGCCTGTAACTAAAGTTTTTGGCATTGTTTCTTTTATTGTTATTGTAAACTTAGGTGTGAATTGCATAAATACAAAGACAAGCATGACAAGACCTGCAAAAATCTGAATTGCCTGCATGGAAATAAAGAGCAGAACATAAGCACCTATAATAGAACCTGGGATTGAGCCAATAGCGAGGGCTACTGCGGATTTAACGTCAAGTGCCTCTCTGTATAGGTATGCCATGTAGCTAACTAAGGCAATAACGGCAATGATAGTTATAGGCATAACAGCCGTTGGTGGTAAGTAGCTGATAGTGATAGGAAGCGCGACCATAGCACCGCCAAAACCCGTAAGGCCTGCCATAAGACCGCCTACAAACCAGGCAAGGCCGAAAATGAGGTATAGATCTTCCATAAATTTCCTTACAACTTTTTAGAAAAAAGCAATCATTGCTCTGTATAAACAAAGAAGACTAGAAATAGCAATGACAA
>CAYJHE010000007.1:12815-32619 GCA_964369675.1 uncultured Desulfovibrionaceae bacterium
AAAAAAGCAATCATTGCTCTGTATAAACAAAGAAGACTAGAAATAGCAATGACAAAGAGAACAATTTTTATAAATAGAGCTTTGTTTATTCTTTTTTCAAGTGGATAGGCGCATAAAAGTCCTAAGAGTGCAGCAGGCATAGCCTGATATAAAAAGGGAAGCATTTCTTTGGAATATAAACCACTACTTGCATGTACAATAGCTGTAAGAGAAGAATTTAAAACAATAGAAACACTTAATGTGGAGAAAATTTCTTCTTTTTTCCAGCCGACTAAGAGCGAGTAAATGGCAACAGGCGGCCCGCCCATAGAAATTGTAGAATTGATAAAACCTGAAGAAAAACCAGCTACACTTGCGCCCAAAATATTTTCCTTATAAAGCTTGGTCGGTTTTGGCATAAGCTGCCATATAACATAAGTTAACATAGCAATGCCTGCTAAAAATTGAATGGTAGAAGGCGTGATAAGGTGTAAGACAAAACCGCCTATGATTGCGCCGGGTAGGGCAGCGATTGTCACGGGAATAAGTGCTTTAAAATTGATGTTAGACCTGTAAACTATTATCATATATGAAGAAATAAAAATAACCATGAGAACAGTTAAAGGAACAAGCATAGAAGGTGGGATAAGCGGCGTTATAAGGGGAAGAACAACCATAGCAGAACCAAAAGAGGTCAAGCCATTCACAAAACCTGAGATGAACCATGCGCCCATAAATAATAAAGTTGCTATTTCCATTGAAACACCCAAAACATTTAAAAATATAATCTAGTCTATAGGATTTCCAAATAAATGCAAGTGCATTTATTTCTTGTATTTTAAAGTAAAACACTTCTCAAGCTAGAGAGCTGAGAAGTGTTTTGAGATAATTTATAAAAATAAGTATAAAATTTATGATTAAATACTTAAATTATAGTTATTGTACAGCGATTAGATTCCGCCAAGAAGTACATAGCGAGTTTCTAAGAAGTCGTCTAAACCTTCATGTCCGCCTTCTTTGCCTGTGCCTGATTCTTTTACGCCACCAAATGGAACTTCTGCCATAGCAAGAGCTGCATCATTCACGCCGCAAAGACCATATTCAAGACCTTCAGGTACTCTCCATGATTTGCCTAAGTCATTTGTCATAACATAGCTTGCAAGACCAAAAGGAGTTTGGTTAGCTAATTTGATAACTTCTTCTTCAGTTTCAAATTCGATAATAGAAGCGATAGGTCCAAAGATTTCTTCGTTGAAAATATCCATTTGCGCTGTTACGCCTGTGATAATTGTTGGTTCAAAGTAAGAAAGGCCTTTAGCATGTCTTTTACCGCCAAGTGTGATTTTAGCACCTTTTGCAACAGCATCTTTAAGCAAAGCTTCGCAAGCTTCAACAGCAGCCATGTCGATTAATGGACCAACTTCAGAACCTTCTTCAGTGCAGCTACCGATTTTAAGAGCAGAAACTCTAGCTGTTATCTTTTCAAGGAAGGCAGACATAATGCCTTTTTGTACAAAGATACGGTTTGCTGAAATACAAGTTTGACCTGCGTTACGGAACTTAGCGCCCATAAGACAATTTATAGCTGTGTCTAAAGTTGCATCATCAAATACGATGAAAGGTGCGTTTCCACCAAGTTCAAGTGAAACTCTCTTCATAGTTTTTGAGCAAGCAGCCATAAGGTCTTTACCAACTTCAGTTGAACCTGTGAAGGAAAGTTTGCGTATCTTCTCATTTGCGCTTACTTCAGCAGAAATTGCGCGTGCAGAACCTGTGATGATGTTTACAACACCAGCAGGGAAGCCTGCTCTTTCAGCAAGAACAGCCAAAGCTAAAGCTGAATATGGAGTAGCAGAAGCTGGTTTGATGATAATAGGACAACCAGCAGCAAGAGCAGGAGCAGCTTTACGAGTAATCATTGAAGATGGGAAGTTCCAAGGAGTAATAGCCATAACAGGGCCTACAGAAGTGCGGTGTGTGATAGGACGAACGCCTTTACGCGGTGCAGGAATAACATCACCGTAAGCACGCTTTGCTTCTTCACCATACCAAGGAATGTAGGAAGCACCTAATGCGATTTCACCAAGAGATTCAGCAACAGGCTTGCCTTGTTCGTAAGAAAGAATTAAAGCAAGGTCTTCTTTATTTTTTTGAATTTCATCATTCCACGCATTAAGGATTTTAGCTCTTTCTGCTGGACGCATGTCACTCCAACCTTTCCAAGCATTCCATGCTGCATCAATTGCTTTTTTTGTGTCTGCTTCAACAAATTGTGGAACAGTGCCAATTTCTTCGTTTGTTGCTGGATTGTTTACAGAAATTGTTTTCTTTGATTCTGCATCTACCCATGCATTGTTAACAAAACATTGGCTACGGAAAAGTGAAGGGTCTTTTAATTGGATCATCTAATCATCTCCTTTTGATAATTATAGACTTTGCTTTAGCAAAGCTGAAGGCAAAATCTGTTAAGCTAAATTATAGATCTGGTTTCGCAAAGCTCAACGCAATATCTGCTCTATAAAATTCACTGTGTAAACGAATGCAAAAAGTGAACCATTGAGAAAAAACCCATTTTTTCGTTGCTATCAGGTAAATTAAAAATTTCACAAACAGGTAAGACCAATTTTCTTGTGCAAAAAATGTCCAATTGTTGTCAGTGTGCCCGAATTTTAACTTTTTTTGCCTAAAAATATTTTGTTTGTATAATCAATCAATTAGAATATTTTCTATTTATAATTTATATCCTTGACTATTTTTTTTTCGGTATGTCTTTTGCATAATAAAGCAAGTTATTTTTTTACAAAATAAAAAATTAAAATACCAATAATTGGAGGAAATTATGCGTATTGGATTTATCGGTGCCGGACTTATGGGTGGCCCATTGGCAAGAAACCTTATCAGAGCAAACAAAGATGTTACTGTATTTGACTTAAGTAAAGAAGCTATTGAGCGCACTCTTGCTGCTGGAACTTCCGGCAAGGCTGCATCATCTATGGCAGACTTAAAAGACTGTGAGGTAATTTTCACAAGCTTACCTTTACCTAAGCATATACTAGGTGTGACTGTTGAAGAAAACGGTATCTACAGCTTTATGCAAAAGGGTACTGTGCATATTGAACTTTCAACTATCGATCCTACAACAGCAAACGTAATGGCAAAAGCTGCAGAAGCAAAAGGCATTGTATATCTTCAATGTACTTTAGGAAAAACTCCTGCTCATGCTGAAAAAGCAGAAGAACCAATGTTTATTGGTGGCGACAAAGCTACTTTTGAAAAATACGAAGAACTTTTCAAAATTATAGGCATAGTGAACTATGTTGGTTCTATTGATGCTTCATGTGCTGTAAAGCTTATTTCTAACATGATTGGTATGACTAACTTGGCTGTTTTGGCTGAAGGTCTTGCTGTTGGTGAAAAAGCTGGCATGGATATGAAACAACTTTTAGAACTCCTTACAGACACAGGTGCTCGCTCTTTCCAAATGGACGTTCGCGGACCTTGGATTTCTGATAACGACTATAACAACCGTTTTGGTTTAGACCTTGCTTTAAAAGACGTTCGTTTAGGTCTTGAAATGGCTCGTGCTTACGGCTTAGACTTACAAAGCATGGAACAAGCTTTAGAAAATTATAAAAAAGCAAGCGCAGCAGGCTATGGTAACGAAGACTGTAATGCTGTGTTCAAAGTAATGAAGTAAGCTTACTAAAAGCTTGGTTTTTGGTATACTTTACTATGCCCTTAATTTAACAAATATATGGATTGAAGCTCTTTTTGCAAGAAATTGTCTTTACCCTTAGATATGACTTGGCACAATGGGTTTCGCTTATTATGTTTTTTAGGAGATTCTATGATTAAAATGAATAAAGTTTTTTCAGTACTTGTTTTACTTGGTGTTTTTTTCAATGTGAGTTTAGCTTATGCTGCTGACTATCCAAAAATGAGAATCCGTGCTGCAACTGCAAACCCTGAAGGTTCGCAACACGTTACAGCAATTGAAAAGTTTAAGGAAATTATTGAAAAAGAATCAGGCGGAAACATTACTGTTCAAACCTTTTATGGTGGCTCAATGGGTGATGAGCAAGCAAACGTAAAGCAATTACGCACAGGTGAAATCCACTTAGCTGTTTTAGCTAATGGTAACCTCACTCCTTTTTCTCCAAAGGCAACTGCTGTTATTTTACCTTATATGTTCCCAACACTAGAGTCAGCATATAAGCTCTTTTCAAATGATGAATTTGTAACAGAAATGGCTGATGCAGTTGCTGCTGAAAGTCGCACACGTCCGCTTTCTTGGCTCATTGCAGGCTACCGTGTTCTAACAAACTCTAAAAAACCTGTAAAAAGTCTTGCAGATTTACAAGGCTTAAAAATCCGTGTTCCTGCTGTTGAAATTCAATTAGATGCTTTCCGCGCTTGGGATGTTGAACCACATCCACTTGCTTGGGCTGAAACTTTTAACGGCTTACAACAAGGTGTTGTTGACGGACAAGAAAACCCACATGGTGTTAACCGTGACCAAAAGTTCTGGGAAGTACAAAAATATATCTCTGACCTTCACTACATGCTTTGGGTAGGTCCAATGCTCGTGAGTGAAATCTGGTATAGAAAACTTGATCCACAAACAAAAGCACTTGTAAACAAAGCTGCTAAAGAAGCAGCTATGTATGAATGGGAATGGGCAAAAGCAGACGATGCTAAAGCTTTACAGCTTTGCCTTGAAAATGGCATGGTTTTAGACAAATTGGTTGATGAAGCTGAATGGCAAAAAAGAGCTGAAGGCACATGGCCAAAATACTATGATAAAGTTGGCGGTAAGGCATTTATTGATAAAATGCAAGCAATTATGAATAAGTAATTAAATATAAATTTCTGTAGGCTTGTATGGCCTACAGAAATTTTTTCAAAGTATCCATTTTAAACTTGAGGGGAGCTATGTTTAAAAAATTTTACGACAATTTTGAAGAAATATTTTGTTGTTCCTGTCTTGGCGTTATGATTATATGTCTTACATTGCAAGTTGCTATTCGTATGTTTACAGGTTCATCTTTGGCATGGACAGAAGAGTTAAGCCGTTATGCTTTTATTTGGACAGTTTTTTCAGGAATTCCTTTAGGCGCAAAAAAAATGTCACATGTGCGAATCACAGCACAGTTTTTGCCAATGTCTCTGCATGTAAGACTGTTTTTCAGAATTTTAGCAGATTTTCTTTGGATTGCTTTTAGCATCTTTATTGCACTGCAATGTTTTCCTGTTATTGAAGAAGGATTTATGTTCCCTGAAATGTCACCGACTCTTGGCATTAAAAAGGTTTGGATGGAATTTGTTATTCCAGGTGGCTTTTTGCTTTCTGTGTATCGTATTATTGAAATATATGTTGTCAGATTGCGTAATGGCAAACTTTTAGAACTTGTCGAAAGTGTGGAGGGATAATGACTACTTTAACCGTTTTAATGCTTACACTTGCGATCTTTTTCTTGCTTGGTATGCCAATATTTATAGGACTTGCCGCAGCTTCTACTTGCGCATTACTCTTTGGAGATTTTCTCCCTCTTTCAGTTATTTTTAACTCTCTTTTTGAAGGTGTAAACAACTTTACCTTGCTTGCTATTCCTTGCTTTGTTGTAGCAGGAACACTTATGGAGCATGGTAATATTACAGGTCAAATCATTGATGTTGTTAAGCAATTAGTTGGCAGAATGTATGGTGGACTTGGTATCACAACAATTCTCGCATGTACCTTCTTTGCCGCTATTTCTGGCTCAGGTCCTGGTACTGTTGCTGCTGTTGGTACTTTGCTTATTCCTGCCATGCTTAAAAATGGCTATTCAAAAGAATATGCAGCTGCCTGTGCTTCTTCTGGTGGAACTATAGGTATTCTTATTCCGCCAAGTAACCCTATGATTATTTATGCTATTCTTGGTAACTTATCTGTTACAGCGATGTTTACAGCAGGTTTTATTCCAGGTGCATTAGTTGCATTTAGCCAAATAACAACAACTTGGCTTATTGCAAGAAAAAATGGTTTCAAAGGTGATGCAGATGCGCCTGCATTTGACTTCAAGCATTTTATGAGATCATGTGGTAAGAGCTTTTTTGCCTTGATGACACCTGTTGTTATTCTTGGTTCAATTTATAGCGGACTTGCAACACCTGTTGAAGCTTCAGTGCTTGCTATTGTGTGGTCAATTCTTGTTGGTGGACTTGTAAACAGAGCTTTAAGACCTAAGCATTTTTACTACGCACTTTTTGAAGGTGCTATGACTTGTGCTACAGTTCTTGTTATCGTGGGAACATCTACCTTACTTGGTAAAATCCTCACCTTTGAAGAAGCTCCGCAAAGACTTGCGCAAGCTGTTTTATCTATATCTGAAAATAAGCATATTATTCTTCTTATGATTATTGGTGTGCTTTTTATACTTGGTATGTTCATGGAAACCTTGTCTACCATTATTATCTTGGTTCCTGTGCTTCTTCCAATGATTACACAGCTTGGTATTGACCCATTACACTTTGGTATTATCTTGGTTATCACAAATGAGGTGGCACTGCTTACACCACCACTGGGCGTAAACCTGTTTGTAGCCTCGCGGATTGCAAACCTTTCGGTAGAAAAAATCTCTATTGCTGTTCTGCCGTATATATTTGCACTTTGTGTATGTGTCTTACTCATTACCTTTATTCCTGGTATCGCAACGTGGTTGCCTAATATGCTTGGATATGGTCAATAAGTATAGTTTATAAAAAAATAAAACACTTCTCACATCAATAAATGATATGAGAAGTGTTTTTTTATGTATAGTCTTTATCTTGGCCTATTCTGTCACAAGCTCTTGAGTATGCATGCCTTCTCATAGGCGATTGCAAAGGGAAGAAGAAAAATAAGTATTGTGAAGTATCGTGAAGTATAGTGCCCTTCTAACATAATTATCTTATATGCTTGAATACGGTCAGTAAGTATAGTTTATAAAAAATAAAACACTTCTCACATCAATAAAGATATGAGAAGTGTTTTATTATGTATAGTCTTTATATTAGTTAGTGTTGTCAAATTCAGATAAAATGTATTTTTTGCGGAATGGAGTGTATAAAATAATACTAGCCTTACGCAAAAAATTCACTTTTAGGTAGGAAAAATGCAAAAGAATGAATTTGACGACACTAACTAGACTATTCTGCTACAAGCTCTTGAGTATGTGAGCGTTCAAGTTTATAGATGATTGCAAAGGTAGGAATAGAAACAAGAACACCGATAAGGAATGGAGGAAGATTTGCATACACACTTGAGATGATATTTACGTCAATAATTTTTGTTGAAGGGCTGATAGCAAGATACCAAATAGCACAGCTTAGGAAGCCAGTCACTGCGCTATACCAAGCAGCATTGCGAGATTGTAGTTTGAACTTTACTAATGCAACATAAGGCACCATAGCAGTTGCGCCTATAACAGACCAAGCTGTTGTACAAAGAAGGGCAATGATTTGTCCGTCTAAGCTTGCTGCATAAGAAGAAACAATAACACAAAGAGCTATGCCAATGAACCAGCCTATCTTATTTGAAGGCTTGCCAGTTAAATCTTCTGTGAAAGAAGAAGCGGCAATGTGGTAGAGAGCTGTTGTTGTTGAAAGAGAAGCGGAAATAACAGCAAGGGTGAATATTTGTTGGCCTATATGTGGTAAAAGTTGTGCTGTCAATACACTTACAACCTTATCAGGGCTTGAAATTTCAGGTAGGAATAATCTTGAAAGTGCTGCTGCGTAGAACATACCTGCAACCAAGATAAAGATAATAATAGTTGCAACTACAGCTGTTCTGTGCACATGTTTTTTGCTTTCAAGGGCAAAGTGTCTTTGAATTACTTGAGGCTGTGCCCATGTTGCAACTGACATAACTAATACAAGTGAGAAAACAAAGAAGCCTTGACCACCTGATGAAATGCTGGTGAAGCCATTATTCGCGTGTTTTGTTGGTTCAAGAAGTGAAAGAGCGTGATAACCATCAATAGGACCGCCAACTTTTGCAAAGATAGCATACATAATAAGTACAATACCTATAAGCATAACGCCGCCTTGCATAGCTTCTGTATAGAGCACGCCGCGAAGGCCGCCCCACCACACCAAGAAGCCAACAAAGATGCCAAGACCCCATGTGAGTGATTCAACTGAATAAGGCAAGATGCCTGCAAGCATGACTGATGCGCCTTTCAAAACACCTGATGCATAGACAGAAAGGAATAGAGCAAAGATAAGACCTAAGAAGACACGCAATTTTCTTGTGTTATGACCAATACTCATCAATTGGGCAGGTGTGCGAGCTTTGAGTTCTTTTTGCAATACTTTTGTGTCCCATGCAAAAACAAGATAAACAAAGTAAGTTCCAAGAAAAGCAACGCCAAAGCCAACTAAACTGACTTGTATGCCATAAAGATACGCTAAACCTGAGAAGCCGATTAATGCCACTGCAGAAACATAAGTCGCTACATAAGCAAATGCCTGTACTATAAATCCAACAGTACCAGTTGTTGTGACATCATAACCTTTTCCTTTTTTTGCAAGCCAGACGAATAGGGCTATGTAGGCTATCCAAATTGCAATATCATAAAGTTCCATCTCTCATCTTCCTTTTTAGGATGTGTTCCTCAATTCACTCTTTTGTACTTTTTCTGCTAAAATTGTACAAAGTCTCTGAATTTGTAAATATATCCTAGTTAGAGTTTTATTGTGCTATATAAGTTATTTATAGCAACAACACAAAAAAAGCCGCTTCCTCACGGAAACGGCTTGCTTCATCAATAATAAATTTTGAGAATACTACAAGACTCCTTCCCGTGTGCTTACGAGCTGGCTAAAAAAGCTAAAGCTAAAGAAGAAGTTAGTGTTGTAGTTCATAAGTGAATTTTTCCTTATTATTTTCAAAATCTTTTTTATAAATAAATCAAGCCTTAATTCTTGTCAAGCTTTTTTTTGAGAAATTTTTAAAAATTTTGAGCTCTTACTTTTGTCTGAGAAGTGAGTTGAAAATGCTTAATGAGTTGAATTGAGTTCATTGTGTGAAGCGTTTTAAATTCAATTTTTGAAAAATAAAAATTTGTAAAAAAAATAGTTAGAGTTTTTATCTTACTTTACAAATGCTTAGGAGTTTTTATAAAAAATAGCCCTTTTTATTTGTCTTGGTATATATTTTGCTTAGTATTGTCGTTACTATTTAAAAATTTTCAAATTTTCGCATAAGGATATTGTATGAAGAGATGTATTCAAACAAAGAACACGGACACGGTAGCAACCGCTTTAGAAACTATCAAAGCCAATGATGAAGTGGGTATTTATTCAAGTGAAAACACTTTAATAGCTTCTTTCACAGCAAAAGAAGCCATTCCTTTTGGCAATAAAATCGCACTTGAAGATATTGCTAAGGGTGATAAGGTGATAAAATACGCCGCTGTTATTGGTGAAGCCACAAGTAAGATTGAAAAAGCAAGCCTTGTGCATGTGCATAATGTGAAAAGCTTGTCTGTTGACATTCCTTTTGCTTTTAAAAAAGAAATCTTGAAACAAATGCACATTGAACATGAAGTTTTAGTATAAAAGGCGGTACAAAATGAAAATTAAAGCATATAAAAGAGCAAATGGTTCTGTTGGTATAAGAAATAAATATTTAGTTATTGCAGTTGATGAATGTTGTGAAGGTATTTCTCGTTCTATTGAAAGGGCTTGTGATGATGTAGTTGTGCTCACAAACACCTACACTTGCATGCTTGGCGGAAACGAAGAAACCTTTAACCAATTAATAGCTGTAGGTGAGCACCCAAATGTTGCAGGTGTGCTTATTCTTGCAATGGGTTGCGGTAGTATTGATGTTATGCAAGTAGCTAAACCTATTGCAGATACATGTAAAAAACCTGTTGAAAGTCTTGTTTGTCAAGAAAATCAGGGCACAAAAAAGACAATAGAAAAGGGTATTGCTCTTATCAAAAAAATGCAAGAAGAAACAAAGAATATCCAAAGAGAAGATATTGATATAAGCGAATTGATTGTTGGCGTGAAGTGCGGTGGCAGCGACACAAGCAGTGGTATGGCTTCAAATCCAGCTGTAGGAAAGGCTGTAGACGCTTTAGTTGACTTAAATGCAATAGCAATAGGCGGCGAACTTTTTGAACTTTTAGGCTGTGAAGAAAGCATTGCAAAAAGAGCAGTCAACAAAGACGTTGCCGATAAAATCATGACACTTATTGACAATG
Source organism: uncultured Desulfovibrionaceae bacterium (assembly GCA_964369675.1). Classification (GTDB taxonomy): domain Bacteria; phylum Desulfobacterota; class Desulfovibrionia; order Desulfovibrionales; family Desulfovibrionaceae; genus CAYJAZ01. The sequence continues at coordinate 23,030 of CAYJHE010000007.1, forward strand.
AATGTAAACGCTGGAGTGTGGAAGGCACAGCTGTTGAAACCATGAGCGTAGGCAATAGCGTTGGCGGACTTACCACTATTGAAGAAAAATCCTTGGGCGCATTATATAAAATGGGCACAAAGCCTATTCAAGATATTTTGCAAATCAACGATCAATTCATTGATAAGCCAAAGAAAAAAGGTTTCTACCTTTCAGAAGTGAGCATGCTTTGCGGCGGAGCAGGCGTAAACTTTGCTTCACTTGGAACGCATATCATACTTTGGACAAGCGGCGCAGCAGGCTTTAATAATCCATTAGTACCTGTTATTCGCGTGAGCGGAAATCCTGATTTATATAATGATGATATGGATATAGATGCAAGAGGTATCATGCAAGGCACAGCAGGGCTTGAAGAAATAAGTAATGCTATTATCAAAAAAATAGTGCAGGTTGCAAGCGGTGAAAAAACAGCTATAGAAGGCTATGGCGAAGCAAGCATGAGTCTTTATCAAAAAGACCAAAGAGTTGAGAAATTACTCAACGCGCCTAAGTGTGCAAGAATATAATTTCAGCTAGATAAAGAGTGAATTAGAATGACGTGGTTCAATGCCCCCTTTTCTTAATTAAAGAAAAGGGGGCATTACATTTTTCTTTTGTCTTCGGCGACCAAAAAACCTTGGCATGAGCGGTTAAATGATAAGCATGGCTAAAGAAGTTTTTATCTTGTCACCCTCTTGCAATTTGCTGTTTTGGTATTATACTATAATATAGTATTTATATAAAAACTCATGTCAAAATACTTTTCCGCCTTGGTTATATTTTGCTTGAGGTGAACTTCTTTTATATAAACATTCTTGACTATCTCTAAAGAGTTTCAATGTAAGGATTTTTTTTTAAAAATGCACAAGATACTATAAAGCTTTTAAGAAATTATCCGTATGATAATATAGAAACATTAAACCAGAGGAGTTTATTTTTATGAAACTGTTACAAAGAATTTTACTACCGTTAATGTTAGTTCTGATTCTTTCTATGAGTATTCTCAGCTATTTGACATATAAACAAACAGCAACAATAGTCACTGAAACTGCAATAAACACAATGGAAGTGACAACTACTACCTTGCAACGTATGCTAGATTATTCTTTGCTTTCTACAAATACATTTATCAAACTCACTTCTGAAAATGAAAATGTTGTAGAGTTTACTGAAATAACTCAAGCAAGTGCAAGACAAATAGATGAGATGAATGCATGGTTTGCAGATCGCGTGAAGTCATTACCTATGATGAATGGCTTTAACTTAATTAACACAAGCGGTTATGTCATTGCTTCTAATAATCCAAGTGCTGTAGGCACTGATCTTAATTTCAGAGAATATTTCCAAATAGCAGTTAAGGGTAATATACCTGAACCTGCACCTCGTATGTCTACTATCACAAACGAAGTCTTGATGGCTGTTGTTTTTCCTGTGAAAAACAGCTATGGAAATGTAGTTGGCGTACTTAGTGGCGATATTTCGTTTAAACAAGTCTATGATGCTGTTTTTAAGGGTATCACAGTAGGCCGTGAAGGTTATGCCTTTGGTATTAATGATGAGGGTCTTATTGTTTTAGATCCAAATTCTGCTAATCTTATGAAAAAAGGCATGACTATTGAATCAGACATGAAGAAAATTGCTGCTTCGCAAGACGGTATCTACAATTATGTAAACCTTGCTGGTTATGATGTTATTGCTGCTCATAAAAGATTAGAGGGTTCTGACATCACAGTTATAGCAAGAGCAGAAAATCGTGATATTTTCTCAGAACTAGATAACTTGAGCAGACTTGCTTTAATTGCAACTTTTGTAGCTGTTATCTTGAGTGCTATTGTTGTCTTTATTATTATTAATCCTGTTGTGCGTGCTGTTGCAAAGGGTTCAGAATTTGCTACAGCAATTGCAAGCGGTAATCTTGATGTTTCTCTTGATGTGAAGCGTGGTGATGAAATTGGAGCTTTAGCAAATGCGCTTCGCTCTATTCCTGAATCTCTCAAACAGGTTATTTCTGAATATAGTAGAGTGAAGACTGACTTGAGCAACGGTCAACTCGAAATTCAAGCTAATGCATCACAATTCCAGGGCGCTTTTGCAGAACTTATCGAAGGCACAAACACCACATTAAAGCAATACCAAAATGTTATCAATGTCTTGACTGCACCAGTGGTTGTTTTAGATAGGAATTTAAGAATCTGCTATATCAACGATATAGGCCAGCAAGTTGTTGGTACAAGTTATAAAAATAGAACCTGTAAGGAAGTGATGAACAGAGACGACTCTGACACTCCTGGCGATGCACTTAATAAAGCTGTGGCAACCTTACGTCCTGCAACAGGTCAAACTGTAGCAAGACCTAATGGCAAAGTTCTTGACATTTCATACACAGCCATTCCATTTACAGATAGTGAAGGTAAGCTTGCTTGCGTGCTACAGCTTATCACAGATCTTACTGAAATTAAAAGCACACAAAGAACAATTGTTGAAGTGGCAAACCTTGCGCAAGACATTTCTGAACGTATGGCGACTGCTTCAAGAGAGCTTTCTGCACAAGTTGAAGAAGTTTCTAATGGTTCACAAGTTCAGCGTGACCGCGTAAGAGCGACAGCATCTTCTATGGATGAAATGAATAAGGCTGTGCTTGAAGTTGCACAAAATGCAAACCAAGCAAACACACAATCAGGCGATGTACACGACAAGGCAACTGAAGGCGCAAGAATCGTTAACCAAGTTGTTGATGCAATCAGAAGTGTGAACGATGTTTCAACAGAACTTGAAAAGAATATGGAACAATTAGGTAAACAAGCTGAAAGTATTGGTTCTGTTATGGACGTGATTTCAGACATTGCTGACCAAACAAACCTCCTTGCCCTCAATGCCGCTATTGAAGCAGCAAGAGCTGGTGAAGCAGGCCGCGGATTTGCTGTTGTTGCCGATGAAGTTCGTAAACTTGCTGAAAAAACAATGACAGCGACAACAGAAGTTGGCAACTCTATTAGAGGTATTCAAGAAACAACGGCCCTCAATATAAGCCGTGTGTCTGAAAGTGCACATAGTGCCGGTACTGCAACTGAATTAGCCGCTACTTCAGGACAGTCCTTGGCTGAAATTGTTGAACTTGTCAATGCAAATACTGCGCTTATTTCAGGCATTGCAACAGCTTCCGAAGAGCAGTCAGCTTCATCTGCTGAAATCAACGCTTCAATTGACGAAATTAATCACATCGCGACTTCAACCGCAACAGGTATGTCGGAAGCTTCACAAGCTGTCAATGAACTCTCAGATATGGCACTTGAATTGCAAAGCTTATTGAATAAACTAAAACATTAGTAAAACTATCTATTGATATAACAAAATGCCAAGGAAACTAGAATGTGTTTCCTTGGCATTTATTTTTTACTTCTCTGTGCCAAATAGGCGGTCGCCTGCATCTCCAAGACCTGGCAATATATAGCCATCTTCATTCAAGCTGTCATCAATGGCAGAAGTGTAGATTTCTACATCAGCATGTTTTTGCAAGACTGTTTCTATGCCAATGGGCGCGCACACAAGATTTATAGTGTAGATTTTTCTTGCTTTATGCTTTTTTAAAATATCTATTGCCGCATTGAGCGAACCGCCGGTTGCAAGCATAGGGTCAAGAATAATAGCTATTCTCTCATCAATGTCGTGTACAATATTTGTATAGTATTCAACAGGTTCAAGGCTTTCTTCATTGCGATAAAGCCCAACAAAGCTGACAGGGCACTCGCTCATGATATCGTGCGCCCCTTCAACAAGCCCAAGCCCTGCACGCAAAATTGGAACAAGAGTAGGGCTTTTTTCTGCGCGCTTTTCAACCTCTAGCTCTCCTGCCCATGTGTGGATTTTGGTCTTTTCAAGCGGCAAGTGTGCGCAAAGTTCATACATTAAGTAGCGCGTGAGCTCTCTTGAAAGACTTCTAAAATGACTTGGGTCTGTGTCTTTATTGCGCAAAAGACCTAGAGCATGCTTTACAAGAGGATGTGTGATAAGATGAATTGCCATAGAAACTCCATAAATAATTTTTATCTAAATAATTATACATGCTTTTTGTTACATCTATTCGGTTTAGAGCAGGTTCAACTATTATGGAAACTGCTTTAAAAGCTCTTTAATTTTTATGAACCTGTTCAAATAATAAAAAATTTTGAAATCTTCCCTTACTTTTCTTTACATATATTTAAGAAAAGTATATTCTGTTATCTTCTTGAAATCAAGAATACTTTTATTGAAGAAAATTGTTTAAGGGGTTTTATTATGAGTCTTATTTATAAAAATCGTGCATCTCGTTCTCTCAACCTAGAAAATAGAGAAAAACCTGAACTCTATCGTGATATTTTTCCCTATAGCCAAATAGGGCGTATAGAATTTAATGGCTCTGTTGTGCCTGCTATGCCTGCGGAAAAAATGTATATCACAGACACTACCTTTAGAGACGGTCAGCAAGCAAGACCACCTTATACAGTTAAGCAAATAGCTAGAATGTTTGATTTACTCAATAAATTAGGCGGCAAGCATGGGCTTATTAATGCAAGTGAATTTTTTATGTATTCAGCAAAGGATAGAAAAGCCATTGAAGTGTGTAGGGCAAGAGGCTATCGCTTTCCTCGTGTCACAGGTTGGATTCGCGCTACAAAGGATGACTTGAAAATAGCAAGAGATATGGAATTTGAAGAAGTAGGCATGCTTACTTCTGTTTCAGATTACCACATCTATTTGAAATTAAATAAAGACAGACAAAAAGCGATGGACGACTATCTCGCTCTAGTAGAACAAGCGCTTGAGTGGGGCATTGTTCCTCGTTGTCATATGGAAGACATAACTCGCGCTGATATTCACGGTTTTTGTTTGCCATTTGCACAAAAATTGATGGAATTGTCAAAACAAGCTGCTATGCCTGTGAAGATTCGTCTTTGCGATACAATGGGTTATGCTGTGCCTTATGCTGGTGCTGCTTTACCGCGTTCAGTGCAAGGCATTGTTCGTGCCTTTATAGACGAAGCTGACGTGCCTGGTGAATGGCTTGAATGGCATGGACACAACGATTTCCACAAGGGCTTTGTAAATGGTGTGACAGCGTGGTTACATGGTTGTGCTTCTGTAAACGGCGCTCTACTTGGTTTTGGCGAAAGAACAGGAAATACGCCAGTTGAAGGCCTAGTTATGGAATATATTTCACTCACAGGCGAAGATGATATAGCTGATACTACAGTAATTACTGAAATTGCTGAATTTTTTGACAAAGAACTTGAATATAATATTCCACCAAACTATCCATTTGTTGGTGAAGATTTCAATGCAACCTCAGCTGGAGTGCATGTTGACGGGCTTGCTAAGAATGAAGAAATCTATAATATCTTTGACACAACAAAGATTTTAGGAAAGTCTGTGCCTATTATCATTACAGATAAATCAGGGCGTGCTGGTGTTGCTTACTGGATAAATCAACACATGAAGCTCACAGGCGAAAAGGAAGTGACAAAGAAACATCCTGCTGTTGGTGCAATTTATGATGCAATTATGGAAACTTATGAAGCAGGACGTAATACTTCTTTTTCAAATAAAGAAATGGAAGTACTCACACGCCGTCATCTTCCAGAATTATTCCAATCTGAACTTGAAAGAATCAAACGTCTTGCAGGTAAATTGGCAAATAACCTTGTTGAACATCTTGCGCAAAAGATTGATATGTCTGCGCAAACTCAAAAGCTTCTCAAAGACACAAGAGAACAATACAATTTTATACAATATCTCTATGTTACTGATACAAAAGGTATTTTACAAGCTTCAGATTATTCTGACGCACAGCCTTACTGTGAGCAATACGCTTCTATTCCTGAAGCCTTTGACTATTCAAACAGAGAATGGTTCAAAAAGCCTATGAAGTCTGGTGCTGGGTATATCACAAATGTCTATCAATCGCACTTCACTACAGAACTTATTCTTACAGTGTCACGCGCAATTACCGATGAAAAAGACAATATCATAGGTATAATAGGTGCAGATATTCAGGTCGACCAAATCCTTATGCGTTCAGAAGGTTTAGAATCTAACGATCAAGACAATGATTTAGAATAAAATGAGGTTTAAATGCTTTGCCTTGGAATAGAATCTTCCTGCGATGAAACAGGGCTTGCTCTTATTGATGAAGATGGAATAAGAGCAAGCGTGCTCTCAAGTCAAATCGACTTGCACGCGCTCTTTGGTGGCGTTGTGCCTGAACTTGCTTCACGAGAGCATGCTAAATTGTTACCCTTGCTCTATGATGAATTATTAGAAAAAGCACAAATAAAAAGTCATGAAATTGAGGGTATTGCAGTTGCAAATGGACCTGGACTTTTGGGCTCTTTACTTGTGGGGGTTGCCTTTGCAAAGGCATTAGCCCTAGCTTTAGATGTGCCTATTGTTGGCGTTAATCATCTGCATGCGCATTTAGCAGCAGTAGGGCTTGAATATAATGCCAACTTTCCTGCCTTGGGTATCTTGGTTTCAGGCGGACACACGCATGTATATGAAGTTAAAAACTTTCATGAATACAAATTGTTAGGAAAAACATTAGACGATGCGGCAGGCGAAGCTTGTGATAAATTTGCAAAAATGCTCAATCTTCCATATCCTGGAGGAGCCTTGCTTGATATGCTAGGCCAGCAAGGTGAGCTTACTAAAGAAAGTAAAAGGCTTTTTCCGCGTCCTTATACAAAGAATGACAATCTCGATTTTTCTTTTTCAGGCTTAAAAACTGCGGCAGCGCAATTTTTAAAGCTCAATCCTGAGCTTGTGCTTCCAGCTCTTCCAAAAGATGCCATAGCAAGTGTAGAAGAGCATAAACAAAGAATTAAGCAAGCGCCTAAGGAGCTTTCAAACGCAGCAGCAGCCTATCTTTACGCTATTGCAGACACTCTTGCAATAAAGGCAAAACGCTCGCTTGCTTCTTTTGAAAAGCCGCCAAAGTCACTTCTGCTTGCAGGCGGAGTTGCGGCAAACTCTTTTGTGCGCGCACGCTTTGCCTTATTTTGTGAAGAAGAGGGGCTTGAACTTATGTATCCTTCTATGAAACTTTGCACAGATAATGCTGAAATGATTGCCTACTTAGGGCGCAGCATGCTTTGTGCAGGCAAGGCTTTTGAACTTGATTTTCCAGCCTATCCGCGTGGTTCAGTAGTTTTTAATTAAATCACGCTTCTACATTCATTCTTTTTCTTTTTAATAGAGATTTTGACTTTCAGTACAAAATGCTTTTAGCATATTTTGCAAGGAAAATACTCAATTGCTAAAGATAGATTCACAGGCTTTAACTTGAACTAAGTTGAATTATTTCTTTTTTTCAACCTTAAAAGCCACAAGTCTGTTGTGCTTGAGGTAGACAGCAAAGAGCATGTCGTTATTCATATAAGCATCTGTAATGCCTTCAGATAATGTGAGTAGCAAGATTCTGTTATGCTCATCAATATAATAGATTTTCCCAGTCGCAGAAGTGGCAATAAAGCCATTATTATAAGCGTGTAAGCTTTCAATTGCGCCTAACTTATAGGAGGAATTGAGTAGCTTTAGCTCTCTGGTAAATAAATCAATACTATAGATAGAGCCGTATTGCTCAGGCTCGAGATTTTTAGAAAGCAAAGAGCCATAAGTAGCAACATATAATTTATTGTCTAAAAGGGCGAGTGCGTTCGGATTTTTTATTATATCAGATTGAAACCATTCAATTAAATTTTCACCATCTTGTTTGAGAATCTTGCCTGAAATAATATCAGACGCATAAAGAGTGCCGTCAGTAGCTAAAGCAATGGCATTTATGTTTTTAATATTCTTGTTTTTTGGCTTGAGCGTGTCAGTTACCTTTGCTCTTGTTGAATCAACAATATAGATTTTTTCTTGGCTTGCTACATATATGCTTCTGCCTTTCATAAGCATTCCAGTAGGTTGAGTTAGCCCAGTCAGCCAATTCATCTCTATGTCTTCACCATTTTTTTTCACGCGTGAAATAAAGCCTGTGTCATTGCTTGTATTGACATTTGAAATATAAACCCAATTTGTATCAGATTTTGATGTTGTAGATTCAGGCAGATTGAAGCCAGAGATTGCAAATTCTTGAGTAAATTCAAGGCTATTTATATCATGAGAAATTTTGTTTGTAGAAAAAACAATTTTTGCAGGTATTTTTTCTTCTACTTTTTCTTCTACTGTTTCTTCTTTTGTTTGCTCAGCAAGATTTTCTTCTACTTTCTTTTGAGGTGCAGGACTAACTTGTTGATTTTTTAGATGTTTTGGTCGAATAGATATGTCCGCGTAGGCCTCGTCAACATTAAAAACTAAAGAGCTTTGTATAAAGAAAAGTGCGGTAAAAAGCTGAAAATAAAATAATAAATTTTTCATAGTAAAAGTAAGGGTAAAAATTGAAATTTTTTTTATTTAAATAAATATGAATGAAGCAGTGAGTTAGGTTTTATTTTATATGCCTTTTTTGCTTTCAAAGGGTATAAATAAAAAAGTAATTGTGTTTTTCATTCGTGTTTGTATAGCAAGAAGGAGGAATTTTGTCAATTTTTGATTCATAGGGATATTTTCTTATGCTTGACAGTGCTTTCTGGAGTGCTTAATTTATAAATATTGCGCGTCATTATGCTAATGCATAGGAAAAATTTATAAAATACATTTATCATTTACTAAGGAGTTGGCAATGGATAAAGTAGTTACAATCTTTGCAATTATAAAATCAAAAGAAGGCAGCAGAGATGCTCTATATGGGCATATTCAAAAACTTATTGAGGGAACCCTCAAAGAAGAAGGCTGTATTGATTATATCTTGCATAGCGAGATTAAAGATGAAAATACATTTATTTTTTACGAAAATTGGAAAAGTGCAGAGGCTTTAGAGCTTCACCGCAAGAGTGCGCACATGCAGGAATATATAGCAAATGCAAAAGAGATGATTGCAAACCTTCAAGTCATTGAAGCGTATAAAGATTAATCTATAAAACATTTTTTGGGGAAGAACTTATGGAAAATTTAAAAGGTATAGAATTATTAAAAGAGCGTAGGTCAGTTCGTTCTTATAAGGACGAAATTGTTTCAAAAGAAGTGATGGAAAAAATCATGGATGCAACTCGTTTTGCTCCTTCCTGGGCAAACTATCAGATTGCCCGTTACACAGCTATCACAAATCCTGAAAAAATTCAAAGGCTTGTCACTAAGGGTGTGGATGATTTTGTCTACAATATCAACACATTAAAGCAAGCTAAGAATGTTATGGTGCTTTCATTTGTTAAGGGAAAAAGTGGTAAATTAGATCCTGAAAAAGGCGATTATGCAACAAATAAAGGTCAGGTTTGGGAATCTTTTGATGCTGGTATTGCGTGTCAGACTTTTTGTTTAGCTGCGCATGCTTATGGTGTGGGCACTTGTATTATGGGTGTTTTCAATGACAAAGAGCTAACTGAAGTAGCTGATTTGCCTGCTGAAGAAACTGTGGCTGCGCTTATTGTTTATGGTTATCCAGAGTCTATGCCTCCTGCGACACCGCGTAAGGATGTGGCTGAAATTACACGTTATAT
>CAYJHE010000008.1:0-8472 GCA_964369675.1 uncultured Desulfovibrionaceae bacterium
TTTCAATCAGCGAGAAGTTCTTATGAATGATTTCAATTCTAAAGTCAAGTTAAAATCTTAATTTTTTTTAATTTTTTACTAAATCATTCAATTAATACTTTAAAGTCTTTTTTCTTATCTTCATTCATAAATATTCAATATCTTCATCTTTTTTTTACATGATTTCAATATTATATTAAAAAGTTAAATTAATTTTCTTTTTTATAAATAATTTCAATATGCTTTATATAAAAACTTCTCTTCAATAATCAAATCAAGTGTTGACATACATATATATATAATGCAAAATTCAAACAAATATATTTAACGGGAGATATTATGTTAGTAAACCCTAAACAAATGATGCAAGATGCGCTCACAAAGGGCTATGCAATACCTGCTTTTTCAATTATGAATCAAGAAAGCGCAGAAGCCATGGTTGAAGAGGCCGAAAGAGTGAAGTCACCACTTATATTAATGATTGGCAAGCCATATTATACAACCATTGGCACAGACATTGTTTACGCAATGGTGCGCAAGATTGCTGAATCTGTTTCTATTCCAGTTGCTCTTCATCAAGATCACGGACCTTCTTTAGATGATGTACAGCTTTGTTTAGATGCCGGCTTTACTTCTGTTATGTTTGATGGCTCTCATCATTCCTTTGAAGAAAATATCGAACTCACCCTCAAAGCTGTCGAAATGGCACGCAAATACAATGCTTGCATAGAAGCTGAACTAGGCGCTGTTGGCGGTGCAGAAGATAATTTAAAAGATGCTGTATTATTAGACGCTCTCAAAGTCAATCCTGATGAAGCAAAGAAGTTTATGGAAATAACTAAGGTTGATACACTTGCTCCTGCAATAGGCAATGTTCATGGTATTTCAAAAGTAGAGCCAAAACTTGACGTGCCTTTAATGCAAAAAATTAATGCACTGCTTCCAAATACTCCGCTCGTGCTTCACGGTGCTTCGGGTATTTCTGATAATGTAATCCGCGATCTTATCGCAGCTGGTTGTGCGAAAATCAACGTAGGTAGCGAATTTAAGCGCGCTATTCGTGACGGGCATCAAGAATATTACGCAACTGGCGCGTACGAGACTCGCGTTGCGCGCGACTATGCAAAAAAAGCCATGAAACCTATTGCGCTTGCTAAATTTGAGCTTTTTGGTTCAGTTGGAAAGGCATAATTTTTTTTACCTTCGGCGACCAAAGGACTACTGCCCTTTGGAAACCCGAATATGTGTGGTAGAATAAAGAGCTCTGGCTAAAGCAGTTTTTTTATTTGCGAAAAAGTTTTAAGCTTCGCTTAAATACTGTTTCGCTTTAAAAACGGGAGCCTTTTCTTATAGCAAATTAAGCTAAGAACAAGATAGACAAGCATGTTCACTACGTTCACATGTATTTATAATGTAACTGAATTGAAATTTCAATACTTCTTTTAATAATGATTGACATTATTCATTCTTCTCACTATAGATAAATAACTGCATGTGCTCATAGCTCAGTTGGATAGAGCGACTGCCTCCTAAGCAGTAGGCCGCAGGTTCGATTCCTGCTGGGCACACCATTTATAAAATAAAAATCCTACAATATATTTCTATACTGTAGGATTTTTTATTTATACATAATACAAAGGCTAATATTTTACCTCGCCCTTTCCCCTTTTTCCACATACATTTTTTCATCGGCAAGGGTGAGCAGCCCCTCAAGGCTATCGGCTTCGCTTGAAAGTACGCAGCCAATGCTCGCTGAAATTCCTATTTGAAGGTCATCGATTGAGAATTCCAGTTCAGAGAGTTTTAGAAGTTTTGCTTTAATTGTTTGCACAAGTTCGATGTTTTTAACATTTGGTGTGACAACAACAAATTCATCGCCGCCAAGTCTTGCAACTATACTTTCTGCGTGCAGTTCATTTCTTAGGCGTTCAACATAGGATTTGAGTAATTTATCACCGACTTTATGTCCATAAGTGTCATTTACAGGTTTAAATTTATTCAAATCAATAAAGAAAAGAGCAAAATCTGCATTATTCGATTCATCATAGTATTTTTGCAATTTCACACGGTTAAAAGCACTTGTGAGGGCATCTCTTTCAAGCTTTTCTGTGAGTTTTTCTTTTGTGCTTTCAAACCTTTGGATAGCATAATAGAGAATGAAATTTATAAACAAGAAAATCAAGAACCAAAACATCGCATCAGAAGCAACCATGTCTGTCTTATCTTTAGCATAAAGGTACAATGTCCAAGAAGAAGTTCCTACTGCAATTGTTTGCGAAATAGCATAATTTAAATCAAATTCAAGGCTTTTCTTTGCTATTAAATCGCCTGCTCGCAGTTCATATTCATAACCTTGCAATTCAAGTGAATCTAAGCCTACATGCGCAAAAAGTTTGTCCGCGTGAATGGCAACAGTAACAAGACCCCAAAAACGCTCGTCATAAAAAATAGGATTACGGACTATAAGACCAAGAGTTTGCTGAAAAAGAATGTAAGGGCCTGAAATAATAATCTCATCATTATCTCTCGCTCTGGTCGAATCTACTTTATCATTCTTACTTTCAAAAACATTATTACCTACAACATTCTTGCCACGCTCAGGCGGGTAAAGATATTTAATCACACCATCAGGAATATAAGCAACTGTTGAGCTTATTGAAGTCTTAGAAAGTTCCTTTGAAAGAGAATAAAAATCCTCTTCTCCAAGAACGCCATTGTTGATTGAAAGAACTTCTTCAACAATCTCGGTTACCATTATTTCGCTTTCAAGAGAGCGCTTAAACAACTCTGAATGTACTTTTAATACTTCCTGCTCTTTGACTTCTAATTCAGCATATTTGTTTTTTGCAACAAAAGTAACACCAATAATATTACTTATAATAAGAACTGCAAAAATTATTTTAGAAAGTTTCATCATCATCTTCCTTTTTTACAAGACATGAAAAACTAAGCCGAGAAATAAGCCTCTTACAAGCACTAAAGCTTTATTTCTCAGAAAATTTAAATAAATATAATTTAATATAAGCATTAATTTTGATTAAACAAGACATTATAAGTAAATTCACTAAACTTTAAAAAACTTTTAAAAACTCTCAATTATAAAAATATTCAAGGCTTCAGCTAAAATGCTCTTAACTCACCATTTGCAGCAAAGCAAAATTGATGAGCTAAGAGCACAAATAAAGCAAAGCATGCTGTATGAAAACTATATTCTCTTCTTTATCCATGAAATAACATCGTCAATTACTTCCTCTTTAATGTATTCATTAAAAATTTCATGGAACATTCCGCCGTATATTTTTAATTGTCTATCCTTAGAGGAGATCTTTTTAAAAAGATAGATACTATCACTTTCGCTTACAAGCCCGTCATTTTCGCCGTGCAAGATTAGAGTTGGAAAGCTAAAGTCCTTTATTTTTGCGCTAAACCACTCAATACCCTCACAAATAGCATAGCAAATTCCTGCCGTAAACGACATTCCATTATAAGGGTCTTTGCCATACCAGTCCACAACTTCTTGCACACTGCAAACTCCACCGCCAAGTTCGTTTGGAAGAGAAGTGTGCGGGTCTAAGTTTTTAGGCAAAGCAGAGACAAGTTTAATGTCGTCTCTCACAAGAGCACCGCTTGTAACAATGCCTTTGAGCTTTTTGTCAGGATATTTTGCACCATAAAGAGAAACAGTAAAGCCTCCCATACTATGCCCTACCAAGAAAACAGGAAGCATTGGATTTTCTGCCAAGGCTATGTCAACAACAACATTTGTATCGTCAACAAGTTCATGGAATGTTGAAAGATACGCTCTTTCACCCTCGCTTCTGCCGTGTCCTCTGTGGTCAAAACGATAACAAGCAATGCCACTCTCATTAAATTGCTTCACAAGATGATCGTAGCGACCTTGATGTTCGCACAAGCCATGCACAATAACAGCAACTGCTTTTGGCTTTTCAGGAAAGTCTGTCTTCATATAGAGCTTTGTTTGGTCAAATGAGTTAATTGTCTTTTCCATAATCTACTCCTCAAGGTTAAGTGTATATTATATTGTAATTATTCAAAATAGCTAAAATAAAAATAGCATTAGTACTGTGTAAAGTCAAACTATTCTCATAATATTTATACAAAGTTGCGCTATGTATATTACTTGCTTTATCTATTCAAATATTTTCTTTGAAATGAGAGCCTTATCACTTTAGAGCACTTTTTAAAAATTGCACTTCAAATGGCATAACTGTGTTATACACTTTTTTTTCTAATATATCCGAGGCAATAAGAAAGTTTCCATTACCCAAAGAGGCTTGATATATATGTTTTTCCATTGCTTCTTCTATATAAGCATCAGAATAAAAAGAACAAAGATATTCACCCTTAGGTATGCGAAGAATTTCAGCATTTTCAATCATTACTTGTTTTGTTTTTTTGATTTCAACAAAATATTTACTTATGATTTCACCCTCTTCTTTAAAATAAATCAGCCCCTGCTCAATTGAGGACGACAATTCTAGCTTTGCAATAATTGTATAAAGTTCTGTCATTTTTTTCCAATAATCTGAAATATCAAAATCTCTTAAATTTTGAAACATTTCACAAGGAAGAAGAAGAAAGTATCGCACATCTATATCTTTAATATATGTTTCACCACTATTCATTAAACTGAAATTACAGTCATTTTCTTTAAAATGTTTTTCTGCACTTTCAAGAAAATATAAATCTCTTTGCAACTTTTTTATTGAATTATGAAGCTTGTTTTTCGCATAATGTACGAATTTTTCTAGATCAGCATCGTCATTTCCTTGCAAATATTTTTCAAGTTCTTTCAGGGGAATACCAAGTTCAATTGCAAGCAAGATTAAGTTAAGAATCGGTATTTGATTTTTTGCATAATATCTATAGCCTGTATCTTGATTAGTATAAGCAGGTTTTAATATGCCAATTTCATCATAGTATCTTAGCGATGTATGGCTCACACTCATGATTTTTGACACTTCACCTATAGACAAATATTTATTCGATAATTTTTTTTTCATAGGGCCTCAGAAAAAGCTTGACTCTCATATTATATGAGACTGTAAAGTCTAACATAGAGAGCAATAGTTGAAAAGTGATTTTTCTCTATACATAAAAATTGTACTTAAGGAAGAAATTAAAATGCTTGAAAACATCAATTTTAAATCTGTGATTAAATTTACCATTCCCTCTATCATAGCCATGATTTTCATGGGGCTATACACTATGGTTGACGGCATATTTGTTTCAAATTTTATAGGGCCAAATGCCCTTTCAGCAATAAATATTGCCTTTCCTGTTGTGGGTGTTTTTATTGCAATAGGTACAATGTTTGGCACAGGCGGAAATGCTATTTGTGCAACACTTTTAGGCGAAGGAAATTCTAAAGCAGCAAAAGAAAAGCTCAGTCTTTTTGTCTCTACTGCTTTTTCTCTAGGGCTTGTCATACTTCTTATTGTGACAACAAACATTACTGATATACTTTATTTTCTTGGGGCAAATGATGAAACCTTTCAATATGCTTATGATTATCTTTTTATCATCGCGCTTTTTGCCCCTTTTGCTATTGCTCAAATTATTTTAGAAAATGCTATGATTGCCTCAGGAAGGCCAGAACTTTCATTAGTAACCATTCTCTCGGGCGGCATAACAAATATTATACTTGACTATGTATTTATCAAAATGGGCTTAGGCATGACAGGAATCGGCATTGCAACAGGCCTTGGCTATGTTGTGCCTTGCCTAATAGGGATTTTCTTCTTTTCTACAAATAAGTCGAAAAAGAGCTTGCACTTTGTTCGATTTAGCAGTGATATAAGGGCTGTTTTAAAGGCAATGTCTAACGGTTCATCTGAAATGGTTGCCATGCTTTCTAGTTCAATTATTACCTATTTATTCAATATTACGACATTAAAACTGGCTGGTAATGCAGGTGTTTCTGCTATTACTGTTGTACTTTATGCACAGCTTTTACTAGCTTCTCTCTTCATTGGTTATACAACGGGGGTTGCTCCTGTCATCTCTTTTAACTATGGTGAAAGAAATCATGTTAAATTAAGAAAGCTTTTTGTGCTCAACATAAAATTTGTCATTACAGCTTCATTTATTTTAACAGCTTTAGCCTTTATTTTTGGTGATGTCATTGTTTCTGCATTTTTAGAAAAGAATACTGAAAGCTATAATCTGGCTGTGCAAGGACTTTGCATTTTTTCTTTTGCATTTTTATTCTTGGGCTTAAATGTTTTTACATCAGGCATGTTTACGGCTTATTCAAACGGAAAAATTTCCGCCTTTATTTCCTTTTTACGCACCTTCTTTTTCATCACCCTTTCCTTGCTTACTCTTCCACAATTCATTGGAATTATTGGCGTTTGGATTTCTGTTCCTCTTGCTGAATTTTTGTCTTTCTTTGTTGCTTTATTCTTTCTGAATAAGTCAAAGCATATATATATGTATGGCAAGCTTTCAAATGAACATGTTTCTGAACACTGCACAAATAAAGAAATAACTACATAATATTACAAAAACTTTCCTCAAAAGCATGACTTAAGCTTTTCACATTAAAGACAATTGTCTAGTCACAACACTCTTCTTTTCTCTTTCTGTAATAATGGCATTTTCATTCACTTTGCCAATTAAAACAGGCGATAAAGGATTATGCTTTTGCATATTTTCTAAGGAAGATTTCTCGCTTGTAAGAGCATAGCAATAATTACAGCCATTGGCACAGCAATTATAAGTGCCAATATCTATAGCCTCTATACAAAGGCATGCTTTTCTTTGGTTTTTATCTTTCTTACACTCGATTTTACAGCCTAAAATATTTTCAATAATCGATTTGTCGATACAGGCATTATGCCTTATATTAAAGTGTTCTAAGTCGATTTCTTCAGCACAGGAGTAGAGAGTGAGATTGTTTTTACCGGCAATTTGTGAAAATATTTCAGCTGTTTTATAAATATTTTCCTCTGTCATAGCATAGGAAAAATCCTTACCCATGCGTGTAGCAACATTTTTATAACTATCCACAAAGCTTATCACGCATCTATTGCTATAGTTAGCCAATCTTTTAGCCATATAAGAAAACATCTTTGTATGGTATTCTATAGTGTGTGAACTATCAATAATAATAGGGTCATATCGCCATATCATGCGCTCTTTGCCAATTTTCTTACTTAAATCTATAAAAGCATCTATCAGTCTATCTTTATGAGGTAAATTTCTTTCAATTTCTTTAGCATAAGGCGTTATAGTGAATTGAAAATAATAAGGATAGCCCATAGCATCAATTTGTGGCAGATATCTTAGAAAAGGAAGCGGATTTTTTGTCCAAAAAACTATAATATCAACTGCTTCTCGGCTAAGCTCAGCCCTTGAATATCTGTTTGTATTATAAGGATTTTGTATTAAAACAAAGCCCTCTTTTAATCTATTGAGAAACCATTCCCCATAATAAGCTGGAATGTCTGTTCTTTTTGATGCGCTTATAATCATCGCTCAAGCATGTGTCCTTAATTCTCTTAATCAAACAAGAGAATCGAAAATATATAACTATATAAGCCTATTGGAGTTCTTATTCTACTACTTTAAAGCATCAAGTATATTCATCAAGACTTTCATTTTTTGCTTTTCTACTTCTCCAAAAACTATGCCTAAAGAAATCCGTGTGATAGATCTTTCTACGCGCATGACCTTGCCTTTGATTTCTAATTTCTTTGTCGGCGTCCAAACTGTGAGAGTATATTCATTGCCCTGCCCTATGTCTCTAAGTGAAGTGCCATAAATAGCATCAAAGGTAATCTTGCAACCTGTGAGAGACAAATCTTCCATAACTCCCACATATTGTTGCTCAATTGTGATGGATACAGGAACAAGGCAAGACACGCGTTCCTTTGCACGGATTTCATACATTCTGAAATTCGCAGGATAGTGAAAAAAACCGAGCCTTCTTTTTGGCAAGGAAAACTTAATGCTACTTTTAAATAAAACCTTGTAGCCATCATGTTGAAAGACTGTAGAAACCGCTGTGTCTAAGGCAAGATAGGACGCAACATTGCTTATAGAAGGAAATTTAAAAAGTAAAAATTCCCCTTCCTCATAACCAATAAAACGTAGAGTTGTCTTTGTTCCATTAGAAAACATGCATGCCATTTCCATACCAATAGGTATTTCACAGTGAGAGACAACTCGGCACTTTCTGTCTTGCGTATCAAGTACATTTGAATTATTGCTGTCGTTTGAATTCTCTTGCAAGCTATTTCTCCTATAATTATAGAGCATTATAACAAAACCAACTAAACATTTGAAAAGATATACACATTATATTATTTTCTTCTTTTCTTTGCAAGCAATAAGCAAGAGGAAAAAAGTTTTTACAGAAACTATATATACATAAAAAAGGCATACAAAAATCTTGCATGCCTTTCAAAAAAACATAATATACTAGGGTGTGTTTCTAAATTACTTGTTTAATTCTACAACAGTATAAGG